>CALLJI010000180.1 GCA_938091475.1 uncultured Caldimicrobium sp.
AAAGAGGAAGAACTCTTTGAAAGAGTTAGTATGCCTCTTAAAGAATTTATGTTTAAAAATACCCGGGAAAAGGATTTGGCCCTTTTCATAAAATTAAGAGGGGAGAGTAGACCCAAAAGTAAGGAAGAAGTATCTTTAGTCACCCTTATACCAGCCTTTATGATTAGCGAATTAAAAACAGCCTTCCAGATAGGATTTCTCCTCTACATCCCCTTTTTGGTCATTGATATTGTAGTTTCAAGTGTGCTCATTTCAATGGGGGTACTTATGTTGCCTCCTATGATGATCTCTTTGCCACTTAAATTACTCCTTTTTGTGTTGGTTGATGGTTGGAATCTCTTAGTTATGTCCTTAGTAAAGAGTTTTTATTAAAAAGGAGGAGTGAGAAAAATGTTAGATTCAACTATTATGACCTTAGCTAAGGAGGCCATCAAGCTTAGTCTCTTTCTTTCAGCCCCTCTTTTAGTGACAGCCTTAGTAGTTGGACTTGCTATTAGTATTTTTCAAGCGGTAACTCAAATCCAAGAGATGACCTTGACCTTTGTTCCGAAAATCTTAGCTATGGCTTTGGTGCTCTTTTTGAGCCTCCCCTGGTTTTTAAAGAAATTAACCACCTTTACGGAAAATCTTTTGCTTAATATTCCAGGATTAATTAAATGAGCCAGGAATTCCTAATTTTATTAGAAAAAAATTTTTTTCTTTTTCTATGCATATTTTTACGCTTTCTCTTACTCTTTTTTTTATTTCCTGTTTTTGCAAGTACCTTTTTCCCTACAAAGATAAAAATCGCTTTATCTTTGGTTTTGGCTTTAACCTTTACTCCCTTTATTGCTTTAAAAATTAACCCTCCTCAGAATATGCTTTCTTTTCTAACTCTTTTCTTTTTTGATTTTTGCCTCCTCTTTTTAATCTCCCTTTTTTTTAGATTTATATTGAGTGGTCTCCAATTAGGAGGTGAATTAGTGGGGTTACAAATGGGTTTAGGCATTTCTCAAACCTTTGATCCAGTAAGTGGTATAAGTATGCCTATCCTTTCTCAATTTATCTATTTGCTTTTTTTACTTTTTTTCTTTACCCTCGATATCCATCACCCACTTATCTCTTTAGTGATTAAAAGTTTTTATGAGATACCACCTAATAATGTACTTTTTGATGAGGGGTTTATGCGATTTTTTCTAAAGAAAAGTGCTTTAATTTTTGACATTGCCGTCAAAATTTTGGCACCACTATTAGTATTAATGCTTTTAATTAACATTGTTCTTGCAGTCATAGGAAGAATTATTCCCCAAATAAATATACTCTTTGTAAGTTTACCTTTCACGATGGGGATTGGGTTATTTTTCTTTGGTTTAATGCTCCTTATTATGCCTAAGATTTTTAGAGGTTTACTCAGTGATTTTTTAAAATTTATAAATATTTTTTGGTAAAATAAGGTAGGTATGCCAGAAGAGCAAGCTCAAGAGCGAACAGAGGAGGCAACGCCTCGGCGAAGAGAAGAAGCTCGAAGAAGGGGCCAAATTGTAAAAAGTAGAGAGCTCTCTTCGGTTGCCCTTCTCTCTACTGGTTTTTTGTCACTACTTTTCCTCTCCTTTATCTTCCTTCAACAATTCTCCTTTATCCTGCAATTAAGCTTCTCAAATTTTACTATAGGGGATTTAAATTTTCCTCAATTTTATTTTTTGACTAAAAACTATTTCTTTTCACTTCTAAAATTTCTTTTACCTTATTTTGTGCTGCTTGTGCTTGCTGCCTTGGTGATTTATCTTTTACAGACGGGAGGAGGAGTTTGGGCCACAGAGACGCTCTCTTTTAAATGGGAGAGAATAAATCCCGTTGAGGGCTTTAAAAGACTTTTTTCCCTAACTTCTCTCTTTGAACTTGTAAAGTCTTTACTTAAACTTGCTATTATCGTTGGAATAGGTTATTGGATCATTAGTCAAAATTTTGACAAAGTCCTTAAGCTTTTAGGTGTAAATTCCTTTTATCTTTTAGGGGTTTTTAAAGTGCTTTTGAAAGACCTATTAGGTAAACTTCTTTTTGTGTTGGCTTTTTTAGCAGTATTAGATTGGTTGTATTCCTGGTGGGAAGTTGAGAGAAAGTTAAGAATGACAAGAGAAGAGCTTAAAGAAGAACTCAAGCAGACTGAAGGTGATCCCTGGGTTAAAGCCAAGATAAGACAAAAACAGAGAGAGATGAGTCGGCAGCGGATGCTGGCAGAGGTTCCAAAAGCGGATGTGGTAGTTACTAACCCTGAGCACTATGCAGTTGCCCTTAAATACGAATTGGGGAAGATGCCCGCTCCTCAAGTGGTTGCAAAGGGTATGGATTTCCTTGCCCAAAAGATCAAAGAGGTAGCCAAAAAACACAATGTGCCTATCTATGAAGATCCCCCTCTGGCACAAATTTTGTATAAAAAAGTAGAAGTAGGAGCCTATATACCCGAGGAACTCTACCAAGTAGTGGCTAAAGTTTTAGCTTATGTATATAAGATTAAAGGACGAGGAGTTAGATAGTTAAATGGAAAGAACAGTTACTCTTAAAACTCTTTTTGATATATATAGCATTTCGGCTGTCTTTGGAATTTTATTACTCTTTGCCCTGATTATTTTTCCCCTACCAAGAATCCTTATTGATCTGGCTTTGTCATTGAATTTTTCCATTGCCCTTCTGGTCTTAATTATGGCAATGCAGGTAAATAAGCCCCTTGATTTTACCTCTTTTCCGGCGCTTCTTTTACTTACTACGCTTTTTAGATTAACTATGAATATTGCAACCACTCGGGTGATTTTACTTAGAGGACACGAGGGAACAGATGCGGCAGGGCATTTGATCAAGAGTTTTGGAGAGTTTGTAGTGGGTGGTAATTTTGTAGTGGGTTTTATTGTCTTTTTAATTTTGGTGCTGATTAATTTTGTGGTTATTACCAAGGGTGCCGGAAGAATTGCCGAAGTGGCTGCCAGATTTACCTTAGATGCGATGCCAGGTAAACAGATGGCTATAGATGCTGATCTTAATGCAGGTCTGATAGATGAGAAAGAGGCCAAAAGGCGGAGAGAGGAGATTGCCAAAGAGGCTGAATTTTATGGTGCTATGGATGGAGCCTCTAAATTTATCCGAGGCGAGGCTATAGCTGGTTTGATTATTACGGTTGTTAACATAATTGGAGGAATATTAATAGGTACGCTCCAGAAGGGTTTAGATTTAGCCACCTCTGCCAAAACTTATACCATTCTTACTATTGGGGATGGTTTAGTTTCGCAACTTCCTGCCATTGTAGTTTCCACTTCTGCTGGAATTATCGTAAGTAGGGCAGCCGCAGAGTCTGGTATGGGAAGGGATATTGCAAAACAATTTTCTCTAAAACCTGAAGCCCTCTTTTTAGCTGCTTTAGCTGTGTTAGGCCTTGGTTTTATACCGGGTATGCCTCTTTTTCCCTTCTTTGTCTTTTCTCTCTTTTTGTTTTCTATGGGACTACTCTCTTATAGACATATGAAAAAGGAGGAGGAAAGGCCTATTGAGACACTTCCTCAACCGCCTCGAGAGGAAGAGGAAATTAGACCTGTAGAACTTTTAGCAGTGGAATTAGGATATGCTCTCATTTATCTGGCAGACGAAGCTCAGGGAGGAGATCTTTTAGATAGGATCAAGGCACTAAGAAAACAAATGGCTCAAGACATAGGAATTATGATTCCCTCTGTGCATGTAAGAGACAATTTGACTTTAAAGCCTGGAGAATATCAGTTTTTGGTTAAGGGCGTTGAAGTGGCTAAGGCTGAATTATTACCCCATTATTATTTAGCTCTTCCCTCTTCACCGGATCTTTTACCTCCCGAAGGAGCCATTCCTACTTATGACCCTACCTTTGGAATGCAGGCCTATTTTATTTCAGAGGATTTGAGAGAAAGTGCAGAAATGTCTGGCTTCACTGTAGTAAATCTCTCAACAGTCATAACTACCCATCTTGCTGAGGTGATAAAAAGCTATGCCGATGAACTTTTAACCAAGCAGGAGGTCCAAAAAATTATTGATACTATGAATAAATATTATCCTAAGTTAGTGGAAGAGACTTTGAATTCTGTCAATATAACCCTCTTGCAAAAGGTTTTACAAAATTTAGTTAGAGAGGGTATCCCTCTAAAGGATATGGTGACCATTTTTGAAGCTTTAAGTGAATATGGTGCCAATATAAAAGACGCTGATATTCTTACTGAATATGTACGGCAAAAGTTAAGTAGATTAATTGTACGCCCCTTTTTAGTGGAAGGTAAATTGCCTACCCTGCTTATAGGCGAGGATATAGAGGAGCTCATAAAAAAGAGTTTACAGAGAACAGAACAGGGAGTTTTTCTTATGATAGATCCCAAAATTGGTGCGAGAATGGTCTCTGCTATTACTCAGGCCGTGGAAAGAGCAGGTCAAAAAAATATCCTCCCAGTTCTTCTCTGTAGCCCAACTATAAGAAGACATTTAAGAAAGCTAATTGAGAGGTCTTTAAAATACATCCCAGTTATTTCACAAGCAGAGATTCCAAGTAATATACAAATAGAAATTTTAGAGGTAATCAAATTGGTAAGAGATTAAAGAATGCGTATTAAGAAATTCAGAGGAAAAAATATGGTAGAAGCTTTGAGAAAGGTGAAAGAGGAATTTGGGGAAGAAGCAGTCATTCTTGAATCTGGAAAGATTAGTGAAGAAAATCAAGAATATTACGAGATAGTAGCTGCGATAGAAGAAGAGGAAGTTAAAGAAGTTTACTTAAACACAGAGGCGCCAAAATTGGAAAAAGGGGATCTCCTATACGAGGATTTAAAAAAGGAACTTTTGGATATTAAAAGATTTCTAAAAGAGATCTTCTCCTCTCAGTCCTTACCAGGGCTATCCTTTAAACTAATAAAGGATGGGGTGCCTGAAGAGATAGCCTTAGAAATAGAAAGATCCTCTTTGGGGATCCCTCAGTTTATAAGAGAGGCTTTGCGTAAAAAGGGAGCTAATCCTTTTTCTAAAATTCAAGTTTTTATTGGTGAGCCGGGTGTAGGGAAAACCACCTCTATCTTTAAGATAGCCTTTTGGTACAAAATAAAGAGGAATGCCAGGGTAATTATCTTGAGTATGGACAATTATAAAATAGGGGGTCAAGATCAATTAGAAAAACTCTCCAAATTTCTCGAAATTCCCTATAGGAAATGTGATTGGGAGGAGTTTAAAGAGTATTATCCTCAAATTAAAGTTAAATATGATCTGATTTTGGTTGACACACATAGCTTAGGCAAAAAGTTTTCTCCTCTGGATTTAAATGAGATAAGTAGGCAGTATCCTTTTTTAAGATACCATTGGGTGGTGAGATCAACAGAGAATTCCGAGAATATTCTTACTCTTTGGGAGGAATTAAAGTCTCTTCCAGTAGAGGCCCTTGTCTTAACTTTTTTAGACAGAATTAACAAAGGCACACATCTTTTCTGGGCTCTTAAAGAGGATATACCTATGCCAGTCTTTGCCTCAACAGGGGAGAGAATTCCAGAGGACCTTTATAAATTAGAAGAGAATATTTTGCTTGATCTTTTTTTAAGAGGTGTAGGAAAGGAAGCCAAATAAATACATCAAGGGGGTTTAAGAAATGAAGAGTTTTTCTATAGCCAGTGGTAAAGGGGGCGTAGGCAAGACCAGTTTTGTCATCAATCTTGCTTACGCTTTAGCGCAATTAAATCAAAGGGTACTTATTTTTGATGCGGACTTAGGATTAGCCAATGTTGATATTATGCTTGGTTTTGCTCCTAAATTTGATATTCGCTATGTCTTGAATGGTGTTTTATCTTTAAAGGATGTTATTTTAAAGACAGATTACGGTTTTTCTCTTATACCGGCAGGCTCAGGAGCTTCTGAATTGACCCATCTTAGCAATCAACAAAAGCTCTTGTTAAGGGCTCAAATGGAAGAGGCCTTCTCAGATTATGATTATCTCTTCTTTGATATTTCTGCAGGTATTTCTGATAATGTGCTTTTCTTTTCACAATTGGCTGACGAGAGAATAGTATTGGTTACTCCTGAACCAACCTCTATGGCAGATGCCTATGCCTATCTTAAAGTGGCATACAAAAACAGCAAAATTAGAGATTTTCACATAGTGGTAAATATGGCTAAGGATGTGGGAGAGGGAAAAAAGATTTATTCTCAGCTCCTTTATGTGACAGAGAAGTTTTTACCAGAGACGAGATTAATTTATCTCGGGGTACTACCTTATGATGAGTGTGTTAAAAAGGCCATAAAGTTGCAGATGCCCTATCTTAAATATTGCGAGAATTCCAGAGTAAGTGTAGCAATTAAAGAAATTGCTTATAAATTATTAAATTACAAAGGAAAAGGGGTTGAATTAGAGCGTTTTTTAGAGAGATTTTCAACTCTATAAAAAGGAAAGGGTTATGCATAAAAAAGCTTTCTTACCTCCTCTTGAAAAGCTCATAGAAGAGCTTCTCCCCAGAATTAACCATTGGGCAACCAAGTATGCCTATTTAGGACAACCAGTTTTATCTAAGGAAGATTTAGTTTCTGCAGGAATCTTAGGTTTAATTGAGGCCTATCATCGCTATGATCCTTCCAAAAAAGTTGCCTTTAGGACCTATGCGGAATATCGTATAAAGGGGGCTATTCTAGATGAGATTAGAAAAATAGATATTGTTCCGAGAAGTATTCGCGATAAAATCTCTGAATTAGAGGATAAAATCAAAGATTTGTACCTTAGATTAGGAAGGCTTCCCACGGAAGAAGAAATAATTGAGACCCTTGGAATTTCAACTGAAGATTATCACAGGTTATTGGAAAATATCAAAGGGATTTCCTTTATAGATATTAGTAGCTTAAAGCAAAAAATTCCAGAGCTGGAAGAAGAGGATATTTTTCAGTATATTGGTACAACTTCGGATAAAGATGATCCCTATGAAAAAGTATTATTGAAGGAACTTACCGAAAAATTGGAAGAGGCTTTAGAGCTCTTAACTGAGAAAGAGAGATTAGTCTTAGCCCTTTACTATTATGAGGATTTGAATATGAAAGAAATTGCTAAGGTTTTGGGATATACAGAGGGTAGAATTTCTCAAATTCATCAGCAAGCCCTTTTAAAATTAAGGACTTATTTTAAAATAGAAGAAGAAAAGCCAAAAAATTCTGGGAAGAGGAGGTAAGGGGATGGCTATTGATCCTAATATAAAAATCCTTGTGGTGGATGATTTTTCTACTATGAGAAAAATTATACGCAATATTTTAAC
>CALLJI010000181.1 GCA_938091475.1 uncultured Caldimicrobium sp.
TTTGTTTGAATTGCATCAGAAGAGAGCCTTCTGAAAGTCTTTCCCATGCTATGGAGGCTCATAAAAAAAGTAGAGAAGCCTTCTCTCTTCCAGCTTTTCCGCCCACCTCTAAAAAAGGAATTAAATGCCGACTTTGTGTACATCAATGCACTATGGGAGAGGGAGAATTTGGCTATTGCGGGATTAGAAAAAATGTAAAAGGAAAAATATATGGGCCAAGGGCTGGGGAAGCCAAGGTTAGCTGGTATTTAGACCCTCTTCCTACTAATTGCGTGGCAGATTGGGTGTGCCCTGCCGGGACAGGGGCTGGCTATCCTGACTATTCCTATAGTAAAAACAGTCCTGAGTATGGCTATTATAATCTTGCAGTCTTTTTTCATTCTTGCTCCTTTAATTGTCTTTATTGCCAGAACTGGCACTTTAGAGAGAGAACCTTTGAGCCAACCAATCGCAGTATAGAAGAAATGTTAGGAAGTCTTAATCCCAAGGTGGCTTGTATCTGCTATTTTGGAGGTGATCCCTCTACCCAAATTAACTTTGCCATTAAAGCTTCAGAAAAAGCTTTAGAAAGAAAGAAAAATAGAATTCTAAGAATCTGTTGGGAAACTAATGGATCTATGCATAAGTCCTATCTCAAAAAGATGATTGAGTTAAGTTTACACTCCGGGGGATGCATAAAATTTGATTTAAAAGCTTGGAATGAGACCCTCCACAAGGTCTTAACAGGTGTAACGAATAGAAGAACACTTGATAACTTTGCCCATATAGCAGAATTTATCCCTCAGAGACCTGAGCCCCCTTTGCTTATTGCAAGCACCTTGCTTGTTCCAGGGTACATAGATGAAAAGGAAATAAAAGCCATTGCAAGCTTTATAGCCAAATTGGATCCAAATATCCCCTATAGATTACTTGCCTTCTACCCCCATTTCTATATGCGGGATTTACCTCTTACCTCAAAAAAGCTTGCTCAAAAATGTTATGAAGCTGCCTTAGAAGCTGGTCTAAAAAGAGTCTCTCTGGGCAATATACATCTTCTTACTTAATTAGCAAATTTTTTAATCTGTGCTATATTAATTAGCCAAATTGGAATTAAGATTTCAAAGGAGGATGGATTATGCTTGAAAGAACTTTAGTGATGATTAAACCAGACGGGGTGCAGAGAAATCTCATTGGGAAAGTGATTAGTATTTTTGAAGAGAATGGGCTAAAAGTAGTTGCCCTTAAAAAAACCAAACTTTCCAAAGAACAAGCCAAAGCCTTTTATATAGTTCATAAAGAAAGACCCTTTTATGAGGATCTAACCACTTATATGTCTTCAGGTCCCATTGTTGCAATGGTACTGGAAGGTGAAAATGCCATTCAAAGAGTAAGAGAAATTATGGGAGCAACAGATCCTAAGGAGGCAAAGGAAGGCACTATCAGGCGCCTCTTTGCCATAGATAAAGAAAAAAACACTGTGCATGGCTCAGATAGCCCAGAGTCTGCAAAGAAGGAGATTCCTTTCTTCTTTAGCGAGCAGGAACTCCTTGATGTTGCCTAATGAATGAACAAGAGTGGATCAACTATTTAAAAAAATATCTATATCAAGGAGAAAAGGTTGTAGCAGCTCACAATGAAGATTGCACTGTTATTAAGATTAGTAAGAACAAGTATTTTCTCTATACCACAGATGCCTTAGTTGAAGGGATTCATTTTGATCTAAGATTCACAGATTTTTACTCCCTTGGGCATAAATTAGCGGTAGCTAATCTTAGCGATATCGCTGCAATGGGGGGAGAGCCTAAATGGGCTCTTCTTACCCTTGGCTCCCCTAAAGCGCCAGATAAAGAATGGATTGACCCTTTTATGAAGGGCTTGGTGACTCAACTTAAAAAATACAAGGCTCACTTAGTAGGAGGAGATACGGTTAAAAGCCCTAATTTCTTTTTTAACTTAGCCTTAACGGGAGAGACTCAAGCACCTCTTCTACGGAGCACAGCAAAAGTGGGAGATATCATCTTTGTTTCCAAACCTTTGGGAGCAAGCGCTGCTTTTCTAAGATATATAAAAGACAAGCCCCTTGAAGAGATCCCAGCTTTCCTAAAAAAAGCTTACCTTCGCCCAACACCAGAAATCACCCTTGGAAAGGCTATACGAAAATTAGCAAATGCTGTAATTGATATTTCTGACGGACTCCTCCTTGATTTATACCGCCTCTGCGAGGCATCCTCAGTCTCAGCAGTGATTGAGCTTGAAGCTATTCCCATCCCTAAATATGTTACTTTACAAGAGGCTCTCTCAGGAGGAGAAGATTACGCCCTCCTCTTCTCTGTCCCTCAGGAAAATTTGCAAGAATTATTTAAAGTGTGTAAAAGGATTAAAAAATCCATCTACGAAATAGGGAGAATTCAAAAAGGTAAGCCCAAGATTTATTTAAAAAATGAAGAAGGGGCCTTAGAAGAAATAGGCCCCTCTGGATTTGACCACTTTACTTCTCAACCTGAATTTTAATAACCTTCGCCTTGCTTTCAGGTTTCTTTGGTAAAGTTACTTTTAATACACCATCTTTATACTGAGCTTTTATCTTCTCTACATCAATTTCTGCAGGAAGTTGTATACTTCTCATAAAACTTCCATAATACCTCTCTACTCTGTAGTAATTTTCTTTCTTCTCTTCTTTTTCTCTTTTCTTTTCACCTTTAATAGTCAAAACATTGTCTACAATGTTGATTTCAATATCCTCAGCTTTTACACCAGGAATGTCAGCTTTTACGATAACTTCATCTTCAGTTTCCGATACATCAATGGCAGGTGCCCATTCTACTATTTCCCATCTCTCTGGAAAATAACTTTTACCAAAAAATTCTTGAAATAGACGATCCATTTCTTTTTTTAAATCTTGAAATGGACGCCAAATAGTTAGTTCTGCCATAGTAATCACCTCCTATTAGTTTTTGTTTTATTTTTCTTGTTAGTTATATTAATAAGCATTGACATCAAAAATTTCAAGAGGGTATTTTTAAAATATGGTTAATATTTTGAAAAGACTTAGTTGATGGTTATTTTGAAACATCACATTATAGGGGTGAGGATTGCCCTTGCCCTTTTATCTTGGGCATCCACAAGGGGTGTCCAAGAACGATTTAAAACCCCATTGGGCAGGGGCGAGCCCTGCCCCTACGAATTTGGGGGCAATTCGTGAACCGCCCCTACGCCTAAAATCTTTAGGGCACGACAGGGCGAGCCCCTACTTTTTTAATTTTTTTGGATTTGAAAAAATGTAGGGGCAGCCCTTGCGGCTGCCCAAAATCGGTTTAAACCCCATTGGGCAGGGACAAGCCCTGCCCCTACGATAAAACCTTTTGGGCAAGGCGGTGCCGTGCCCCTACGAATTTGGGGGCAATTCGTGAATTGCCCCTCACTCATTAAATAACTCCCCATAGCCCTTGAAAAAATTATACCTGTTTTTACTTTTTTATTTAAGCCACGAAAAACAAGAACAAAGCTCTAAGGAGGGAATTAGCTATGCGCCTTGAAAAATTTACCTTTAAAGCCCAAGAGGCTCTACAAAATGCCCAAAAATTAGCAGAAAATAATAATCACACTCAACTTGAGGTAGAGCATCTTTTAAAAGCCTTAGTAGATCAAGAAGGAGGCATCATACCTATAATACTTGATAGATTAGGGGTAAATTCAAAGATTATCTCCACAGAATTAGAAGAGTTGTTGGAAAAATTGTCTAAGGTTACTGGTGGTGCCTATCAACTTTATCTTTCAGTGCCTGCCAAACAGGTTTTAGACCGGGCTGAGGCTTTAGCTAAGGAAATGCGTGATGAATTTATTTCTACAGAACATCTCTTTTTAAGTATTCTTGATAGCCCCAACAGAGCAGGGGAAATCTTAAGAAAGAGGGGAATTACCTTTAGCAGTGCAAAGGAGGTCATTCATCAAATCAGAAAAGGCAGAAGAATAACTGATCAAAATCCGGAGGAACAATATCAAGCTTTAGAGAAATTTGGAAGAGATCTTACCTCTCTTGCTCGGAGCGGTAAACTTGATCCAGTGATTGGGAGAGATGAAGAGATAAGAAGGGTTATGCACATTCTTAGCAGAAGGACTAAAAACAATCCAGTCTTGGTGGGAGAGCCAGGGGTTGGGAAAACAGCCATTGTAGAGGGCTTAGCCCAAAGAATTGTTGCAGGAGATGTGCCTGAAGTCTTGAAAAATAAACGGATTATACAATTGGACTTAGGGGCTTTGCTTGCCGGCACAAAGTTTAGAGGAGAGTTTGAGGATAGGCTAAAGGGAGTGATTAGAGAGGTGCAGGCAAGTGAAGGTGAGATCATCCTTTTCATAGATGAAATTCACACCATAGTGGGAGCGGGAGCGGCCGAAGGTGCGATGGATGCTGCTAATATGTTAAAACCAGCCTTGGCAAGAGGGGAACTGCGCTGTATCGGAGCAACCACCATTGATGAATATAGAAAACACATTGAAAAAGATCCAGCCTTGGAGAGAAGATTTCAGCCCGTCTATGTAGATGAGCCTACTCCTGAACAAGCTATTGCCATTCTCAGGGGACTTAAGGAAAAATATGAAGTGCATCACGGTGTGCGCATCACCGATAATGCTATAGTGGCTGCAGTTATGCTTTCTCATCGCTATATTACAGATCGTTTTCTCCCAGATAAAGCTATAGACCTAATTGACGAGGCGGCAGCTAAACTGCGCATTGAAATAGACTCTATGCCTACCTCCATTGATGAAATTCAACGGAAAATCAAACAACTTGAGATTGAGAGAGTGGCCCTCGAGAAAGAGACTGATCCTAAGGCAAAAGAAAGATACCAAAAGATAATAGAGCAATTGCAACACCTACGAGAAGAAGCTGAAGAGCTCAAAACTCAATGGCTCAAAGAAAAGGAAATCATTCAAAATATAAGAAAACTTAAGGAAAAGATTGATCAGCTAAAAATTGAGGCTCAACAAGCAGAGAGACAGGGCGATTTAAATAGAGTGGCTGAAATTGTCTATGGCATCATACCTCAATTGGAAAAAGATTTGGCAAAAGAAAATGAAAAATTAGCAGAGATTCAAAAAACTGGAAAGAGCTTTTTAAAAGAAGAAGTGGATGAAGAGGATATTGCAGAGATTATCTCTAAGTGGACTGGAATTCCAGTAAAACGCCTGCTTGAGAGTGAAAAAGAAAAACTTTTGAGAATTGAGGAGAGACTGAAGGAGAGGGTGGTTGGGCAGGATCATGCTATTGTCGCTGTGGCTAATGCCTTAAGAAGAGCAAGAGCTGGACTAAAGGATCCCAATCGTCCCATTGGCTCTTTCCTCTTTATTGGTCCTACAGGTGTTGGGAAAACTGAACTTGCTAAGGCTCTGGCTGAGTTTATGTTTGATACAGAGCAGGCTATGATAAGAATTGATATGAGCGAATATATGGAAAAACACTCTGTGGCAAGACTTATCGGTGCTCCCCCTGGATATGTAGGGTATGAAGAGGGTGGGCAACTTACTGAAGCGGTAAGAAGAAGACCCTATTCAGTTATCCTCTTTGATGAAATTGAAAAGGCTCACCCTGATGTGTTCAATATTCTCCTTCAAGTTTTAGACGATGGCAGACTTACAGATGGAAAGGGAAGAACCGTTGACTTTAGAAACACTATCATTATAATGACCTCCAATGTGGGAAGCCATTATTTTCAAGATACCTATTTAGATAGAAAGGAAATTGAAAGCAGGATCTTTGACATGCTTAAGTCTACCTTCAGACCTGAATTCTTAAACCGTATTGACGAAATTATTATCTTTAATAATCTGACACAAGAAGACATTATCAAAATTGTAGATATTCAAGTCTCATACTTAAATCAGAGACTTGGTGAGAAGGGATATTTGATTGAGCTTTCAGAGAGGGCTAAGAAAAAGCTTGCTGAAATTGGGTACGACCCAGTTTTTGGAGCAAGACCGCTCAAAAGGACTATTCAACGCTATTTAGAAAATCCCTTAGCTATTAAAATATTGGAAGGTAGCTTTACAGAAGGAGATAAAATACTTATTGATGTTAAGGAAGGAGAAGAATTTGCTTTTCAAAAAGCAACTGTACACTGAGACTAAACTTAAAACCATATTTTTTGGCACACCGGAGTTTGTTTTACCCATAGTGAATTTTCTCTGGGAAAAGGAAGAGCTCTTAGGAGTTGTTACTCAACCTGACAAGCCCAAAGGGAGAGGGTTGACTCCCTCCCCCTCCCCGGTTAAAAAATGGGCCTTAGAAAAAAAGATTAAAGTTTTTGAACCAGTAAAAATTAAAGAGGAAACCTTTCTCTCTACCCTAAAAAATCTTCACCCTGATTTAATCGTAGTCTTTGCCTACGGAAAGATTTTACCCAGAGAAGTTTTAGAAGTTCCTAAACTGGGATGTTGGAACATCCATCTTTCACTCTTGCCAAAATACCGAGGGGCTTCTCCAGTACAATGGGCTTTGCTGAATGACGAGAAAGAAACCGGGGTTACTATTATGTTAATGGATGAAGGTATGGACACAGGGCCTATCCTCCTGCAAAAAACTTTACCCATTGAAGATGAGGATACCACAGTTACTTTATTAGAAAAATTAACTCAGCTTGCCCTGGAAGCCTTAAAGGAATCCCTTGCCCTCTCGAAAGAAGGAAAATTAATACCCAAGCCTCAGCCAGAAGAGGGTGTGAGCTATGCTCCATTAATAAAAAAAGAAGATGGTTTAATTAGTTTTAAAGAGAAAGGCGAAATTATTTTGAGAAAACTTAGAGCCTTTACCCCCTGGCCAGGAGTCTATACCTTTTTTAGAGGCAAAAGATTAAAAATTTACACAGCTTCACTAACAGAAATAACAGAAGGGCAGGAGAAACCAGGAAAGATTCTTAAGATTGACCAATCAGGCCTTTATGTCTCAACCTCATCTAAAGCTCTTCTGTTAAGAGAAGTTCAGCTTGAGGGTAAAAAGAGAGTCCCTGCCTATGATTTTGCTCAGGGCTTCCATCTAAAACCTGGGGACATTATAGAGGAGGGGGCGATTCTCGAATCGCCCCCCATAAATTCGTAGGGTCAGGGCTTGCCCCTGCTCAAAAATGTTTCTATGGTAGGGGCGATTCAAGAATCGGCCCTAATGTTTCATCTGTAGGGGCGGTTCACGAACCGCCCACAAATTTGTACAGGCTCGGCACTACCCTGCCCAAGGATTTAGATTGTGGAGGCAAGGCTTGCCCTTGCCCGATATTTAGGAGGAGGGGCACGGCATCGCCATGCCCAATGTGGGCAGCCGCAAGGGCTGCCCCTACAGGATAATTTTGGGGCAATTCGTGAATTGCCCCTACCAATTCGAACCTTTAAACCGTTTTGGGCTCAGCATGCTGAGCCCCTACCAATATTTTTCGCAGGCTAAAGCCTGCGGCTACCATTTTTAAATCTTTTGGGCACAGCATGCTGTGCCCCTACGAATTTTTCGATTTTCCAAAATTTTGTAAGAATGTAGGGGCACGGCCCCGCCGTGCCCAGAAGGGTTTAAAATCGGTAGGGGCGGTTCACGAACCGCCCCCTAATTTGTAGGGGCAGGGCTTGCCCCTGCCCAAAGGGT
>CALLJI010000182.1 GCA_938091475.1 uncultured Caldimicrobium sp.
TCAAGCACAGTTCACCCCGAATTCCGGAGACACTCTCGATAATTTCATAAATTGGATAAACACTCTTGATCTTGATTCGGATGGAACGCAAGATTTTTCTGCTGGACGAGATAGTGAAGGCAAGTTTTATATAAAATTTAAAGACAATGCCATAAACAATGTTAGGGTGTCATATTTTACCCTTGAGAGCACAGGAGAATTGGTTCCCTTTCTTTTTTCAAAATTGGCAACCCTTGCTCCCAAAGAGGAGGGATTAACTCACTCACTTAGGGGCTATGAAGTGAAAAGAGGAGATAATCGCATTGCCCAGGCTATAGCAGATTCTGCCACAGAGACAAGGACAAACCTTCATCTCTCCAGTTTGGAAAACTATTATGCAAGTATTGTGGGAGAAGTTGGCACAGCTACAAAGGCTGTGAAGGACAGCAAAAGTTTCCTTGAGGATCTACTTCGTCAGCTCTCAGCTCTAAAGGATAGTATTTCTGGTGTTTCCTTGGATGAAGAAATGGCTAACTTGATTAAGTATCAACAAGCTTTTATTGCTACAACCAAAATTCTTTCCACAGTGGAGGATATGTTTGAGGCCCTTATCTCTGCAAAGAGATAAGAAATGGTTTAAAAAGTAGTGAGGTGAAAGGCTATGAGAATTGGAATGAATACCAAATTTGGAAGCTTTTTAGCTGATTTAGAGAGACTCTCCTCTGAGATCACGAAAAATCAACTAAAGATAAGTTCTGGTAAGAACTTTTTAAAACCCTCGGATGATCCTCCCAGTGCAGTCATTACGCTTAACTACAAACAAGGCATAACAAAGATTGAGCGCTATACTAAGGCGCTGGATGAGGGATATGCCTTTTTAAAGGCACAAGAGTCTGTTTTAGCCCAAGTGGAAGACCTCATTGCTCGCGCCAAAATTCTTGCCCAGCAAGGAGCAAATGCTACAAACGACCTTTCCGCAAGAAAGGCCATAGCTAATGAAATTGATGGTCTTGTTCAAAACCTTTTATCCCTTGCCAATTCCCAATTAGGCGAAAAATATCTTTTTGGAGGACAAAAAACTACCGGTTATGCCAAGGGCGAAGCTCCTTTCAAAATCGTTAGAGAAACCCTCCCCACTGGACAAGTGATTGAAAGGGTCATCTATCAGGGCTCAACGGAAGATTTCCAAATTGGATATGACAAAGATATGAAACTTACTGTAGGGGAAAATGGTCAAAAGATTTTTATGGACTCTTCTCTTTTTGAAACCCTCCTTAGTCTTAAGAGAACCCTTCTTGCAGACAACCAAATTGATTATCAAAAAGAAGCCTATAATATTCAGGAGGCTATTGGCAACTTAGACAGAATCTTTAATTATATCGCTGAGAAGAGGGGAGAAGTTGGTTCAAGAATGATGCATTTTGAGACCAAAAAACAGCTCTATGAAGATTTTAAAGGTACTTTAGAGAGTAATTTGGGAAACATAGAGAGTGCCGATTTAGCTAAATTAGCCTCTCGCCTTCAGAGTTTAAGCATAGCCTATGAGGCTGCCTTAAAGGCTGTTGCCCTCTTTTCTGACCTAAGCTTAGCTAAGTATATTTAAGGCTAAGTTTCTTTAAGAATAATTCCTCCCCCTAACAAAAACTCCCCTTCATAAAAGGCACACACTTGACCAGGAGCTACACCTACAACCTCTTTTTCGAAGGTTATCTTCCAGAAAGAGCCCCATCTTTCGATATCCTCCACAGGCACTTTTTCACTCTTGTAGCGGATTTGTGCCATTGGTTTTTCCCATTTCTCTAAGGGGAGGTGAAAATTTAGATCTTCCACATAGAGATAATCTCTCTTTAACTCCTCTTTGGTTCCAAGATAGATCCTATTTTCCTTTGCCTCTATTTTTATCACATAAACAGGCTTACCCAGAGAAAGATTTAAGCCTCTTCTCTGACCAATGGTGTAAAAATAACATCCCCTATGCCTTCCTATTACCCTACCTTTATAAAGCAGTTCCCCCTCTCTTTCACCTAAGTATTCCTTTAAGTAATCCCTAAGCGGCTTTCCCATAAGAAAACACACATCTTGAGATTCCTCAACTTCATAGAAATTTAGTCCAAAATCTTTAGCCTTTCTCCGCACCTCTTCCTTGGAAGAAAAGCCACCCACTGGGAAAAGAAGCTTAGGTAAAATTTCTGCTTTTACTAAAGCCAAAAAATAGCTTTGATCTTTGTGCTTATTGGCTGAAACCTTCAAAACAGGATACCCTTTATATTCCCTTTTCTCAACATAATGGCCTGTAGCATAAAAGGTTGCTCCAAAATCCCTCTCTATACCTTCAGGTACCAAACCAAATTTAATTAGTCTATTACAGAGTGCACAGGGATTGGGGGTTAAACCTTCTTCATAACTTTTTAAAAAATAGCTGATGATTTTCTCTTTAAAGATTTCTCTTAGATCTAACACATAATGTTCTATTTCCAAAAATTGAGCAACCTTTTTTCCCCTTTCTATGGATCTTTCCTGACCATCAAAGAGTAAGAAACTAACGCCTATTACCTCCACAGGGTCTTCACCTACCTTTACAAGCCCCTTTTTTAATAATAAACAAGAAAAGGAACTATCCACCCCTCCACTCATAGCCACTGCCACCCTTCTTCTCTCTCCCATATTAAAATCCCCTTAT
>CALLJI010000183.1 GCA_938091475.1 uncultured Caldimicrobium sp.
GCATAGATAAACCTTGGTGGCTTGTTGCAATGGTGGATGATGCAGATATGCAGAGTTTCATCCCTCTGAGACTGTCTGGGCAAATATGAAGGTCATAAGGGCATATATTGAATTGAACAGAGAGGGCTCTTTATGGCTCTATACACAGATAAGGCTTCTCATTTCAAAACTACAAGGCACGGTGGACTTCATTATCATGTAGAAGTTGAACAGAATGAAACACAGATAGAAAGAGCTCTAAGAGAGCCTGGTATAAGTCTAATCAACACAAATAGTCCCCAAGCTAAGGGAAAGATAGAGAGAAAATTCAGGTTCTTTCAGGACAGATTAATAAAGGAGATGAGGCTTAGGGGAATAAAGACTTATAAGAAGGCAAATAGATTTTTAAAAGAGGAATTTCTGCCCTGGTGTAATGAGAGGTATATGCAAAAGGTAGAAAGCGTTTACAGGCCTTTATCCGAAGGGGTAGATCTGGATATTATTTTTTCGATAAGGCAATTTAGGAGAGTAAATAGAGACAATACAGTGAGTTATAAGAAGAGACTTTTTCAGATACCTCCTACGAATGGAGTGAGGAGTTTTTCAGGGAAATGGATTGAGGTATCAGAAAAGGAGAATGGAAGGGTAGATCTTTTATATGAAGGCAAGAAGATTAATTATGTAGAAGTAAGTAAGAAGGGGAAAATAGAGCAAAAGATAGATGAGGAAGAATTTATGAATCTCAGGATTAATGAAAAGACATTGGTTAGTAAGGGAATGAGGAGAGTAAGGAAGAAAACATCGCCACCACCGAATCATCCTTGAAGGAAAGGGTGGAAAAAGAGAAAGGTAACAAATCAAAATAGTAACAAAGTGTGACTTGACATTAGGAATAACTAAAGGGCAAAAATCTAAAGAAATTTCTTAGTTATCAAATAGGATGAGCAAAGAAAGCTCCTTTACTCATCCCTAATAATATAAGCAATTTTCATAATTTAGGTTGCTATATAAATAGCATATATTTATAACTATATACGGCTTTAAAAAAACTTTACCTTAGAATAAATTATTTTGCTAAGTCGAATCTATCTAATTCCATTACTTTCACCCAGGCATTTATAAAATCGTGAATAAACATTTCATTGCCATCAGCAGATGCGTATACCTCAGCCACAGCTCTTAATTCGTTGTGGTGTCCAAAAATTAAATCAACCCGTGTTCCAGTCCACTTATGTTTTCCAGTTTTTCTCTCATAACCATGAAAGATGTAGTTATCCTTATCAGCAGGCTTCCATTCAATAGACATATCTAGTAGATTAACAAAGAAATCATTGCTTAGCACACCCACTCTTTCAGTAAAAACTCCTAAATTAGAGTAATTATATGTAGCTCCCAGCACTCTTAGACCGCCCACTAAAACTGTTAATTCTTTGACAGATAATGTTAAAAGGTGAGCTTTATCTATAAGTAGTACTTCTGCTGAAATTTTTCTAGGATCTTTGATGTAGTTTCTAAATCCATCAGCAAATGGTTCTAATTGTGACCATAAATCAATATTTATATGTTCTTCTGTAGCGTCTACTCTACCAGGAGAAAAAGGAACTTTCACATTATAACCTGCCTTCCTAGCGGCAGCTTCTATAGCGATACAACCTCCAAGAACAATTAAGTCTGCAATAGATACTTTCTTATTATTCTTTTGGGATAGATCAAACTCTCTTTTGATAGATTCGTATATATCAAGAATTTTAGATAAATCTGTAGGATGATTTATTTCCCAATCTCTTAGAGGTATAAGTCTTATTCTTGCTCCATTAGCCCCTCCCTTTCTGTCTGATATACAAAAGGTTGAGGCTGAGGACCAGGCAGTATAGACTAGTTGAGAAAAGCTTAAACCTGAGCTTAAAATTTTATTTTTTAAAAGTTCAATGTCTTCATCGCTTATTATATCATAATCTCTGTCTGGCAAATTTTCTTCCCATGGAAAGATTTCATCAGGGAGATTAGAACCAAGCCAACAGACTCTTGGGCCAAGATCTCTATGGGTAAGCTTAAACCAAGCTTTAGCAAAGGCTTTCTCAAATTCTTCTGGATTTTCCAAAAATCTTTTAGCTATCTTCGAATAAATTGGATCAACTTTTAAAGCCAAATCTGTGGTTAATATCATAGGAGGGTGTTTTTTCTGAGGATCATAAGCATCTGGAATTATTTCAGGTGCTCCTTTAGCTACCCATTGATTTTTGCCAGCGGGGCTTTTGGTTAATTCCCAATCATAACTAAATAAAAGATGAAGAAAACCAATACCAAATTTAGTGGGAGTAGGGGACCAAGTTAATTCAAAACCTGATGTGAAAGTGTCTGGTCCTTTTCCGCTTTTATATGTATTTTTCCATCCTAGACCTTGTTGTTCTAATGGAGAAGCATCTGGAGGTGGTCCAATATACTCTTCAGGACATGCACCGTGGCACTTGCCAAAGGCATGACCTCCAGCAATGAGAGCAACTGTCTCTTCATCATTCATACTCATACGAGCAAAGGCTAATCTTATTTGCTTGGCTGCTAAATGGAGGGAAATAAAATCTGCTTCTCTCAAAAGTTTCTCTGGAACCCGTA
>CALLJI010000184.1 GCA_938091475.1 uncultured Caldimicrobium sp.
CTGCTCCAATACAGCCTGTTATAAGACCAGCACACATACCAATAGCAATTGATATTAAAAATATATTTGTTGAATAATATGCAGGGGCATAAGCAGTTTTCCCGCCTAAAATATCTCCTGCCTCAACCACTATCGCAGCCAGTATAGGTAAAGTTGCAGCCAGCAATATTAACAGCTTTTTCCTATTTCTCAGGATATTCATTGAGACTTCATATTCCCATTTGGCGTGAGCAGTAGATGCCTTCATCAAAAATTCATATATCTGTCTTCCAATTCCCATTTTGGTCACTCCTCCTCAATTTGTTTTAGTGTGAGTGTTTAGTGTCTGTGTCATTTTTTTTTGATTTTTACTGACACTACTCACTGTCAACTATTTGTTTGTTTTTCCCATTCGGTCTCAAACTCATCTGCCTCAGCCAAGACAAGGCAGTCACAATGTCTTCAAATCTTTTCCTTAGTTTTTTCATTGCTTTAAGGTTGAACTGTTTGTGTTGTAAGAGTTGTCTCTTCTTTCTTCAATATTAACCCTGCTGTATCGGCATCATCTGCCCAAGCAAAGATTTTTGCTACAAAGAGAGCCTCCACACTTTTAAAAAGTCTTTTCATAGTAATCCCCCCTCCTTGATTTTTTTCGCTTTTGATATTTTCAAATTCTATGCCAGGATCCTTCTTTTAATAAAACACCTAATTTGAAAGACTTTTTTTACTTGATAAGAGCGCACCATTGTTGCAAAATGCAATTATAGATGTTTGAAGTATGAAAAAGAAAGATTTATAGCTGAATAAAATTGCTGATAGAATGGAGCGGTATATTGGAATGCCTTCATACCTACATTTTAATAGTGCAAGCATAGGACTGCCTTTTCTGCTGCAAAATTTCTTAACTTGCAAAGGTAGAGTATAGATTGCTCTATTGCACAGCTTTACTGGTATGAAGCATATCCGCTATAAAAATGTATCTTTACATAGAGCTTTCAGGGTAAACTTTCCTATTGCACTTTGCAACAAAAGAAGTAATATAAAGATAAATGGCAAGATCTTTTTTCATAGTTAAAAAGAAAAGGTCCTTAGGTGCAACCTTATGGGTTTTTTCATTAATTTTAGGAGGAGTGACCCTTATGCTTTTAAAACACATAAAAGGGATAGCAGTGGAGACAGAAAAACCCATATCTCTTGTGACGCTTCTTTTCGGGGCTGCCTATGGGCTAAATAACCCGTTGAATAGTATTTCTACATTTTGTCAGATTTTAAAGGAAGAGATTGAGAGTGGCGACATTGTGGAGTGGGAACACCATTTTAAATAAAATTGACTATTGAGGAGAGAGGCTATGTCAGCAAGGATACTCATTGTTGACGATGAACAGATTGCCCTGAAGAATCTTGAGTATGTTATGAAGCAAGAAGGGTATGATGTTACGACCACAAGGAATGGTTCAGAGGCACTCAAACTTTTACAGGAACAGGAGTTTGAGGTGGTGCTAACTGAGCTGAAGATGGGAAAGGTAAATGGGATGGAGATACTTGATAAGACGAGGCAACTTCATCCTGATGCAGAGGTGATTATGATTACAGCCTATGCCACCATTCCTTCAGCTGTTGAGACAATGAAAAAGGGTGCCTATTATTACATAGCAAAGCCTTTCAAACTTGACGAGGTAAGAAGGATCGTAAAAGAGGCAGTAGAAAAGGTCAGACTTAAGAGAGAGAACAGGCTATTAAGGGAAGAGCTTGAAAAATACGAAGGAAAGGTAAAGATAATTACACAGAACCCTGAGATGCTAAGACTCCTTGATATTGCAAGGCAGATTGCACCTACAGATTGCAATGTCCTCATATCAGGTGAAAGTGGCACGGGCAAGGAACTCTTTGCAAGGTATATCCATTTCAACAGCAAGAGGGCTGGAGGACCGTTCATCGCGATTAATTGCGGAGCCTTTACAGAGGAACTCTTAAGTAACGAACTCTTTGGTCATGAAAAAGGAGCTTATACAGGTGCAACAACTCAGAAAAAAGGACTTATTGAGATGGCTAATGGTGGAACACTTTTTCTTGATGAGATAACAGAGATGTCACCAAGTATGCAGGTTAAACTCCTGAGGGTAATTCAAGAAAGAGAATTATTCCGATTAGGTGGAACAGAGCCAGTAAAGATAGATGTGAGATTCATTGCTGCTACTAACAGGGATGTACAGGATGCAATAAAGTCAGGGCAGTTCAGACAAGACCTCTATTACAGGCTCAATGTAGTCTCAATAAAGATTCCACCTTTATCAGAAAGAAGGGATGACATACCCCTTCTCATTCAATATTTCCTGAAAAAATACTCCATCCTAATGAAAAAGGATGTAAAAGAGGTATCTGAAGATGTTATGGCACTTCTTATGAATTATGATTTCCCGGGGAATGTAAGGGAACTGGAGAATATTATACAGCGAGGTGTTGCCCTTACGAAATCAAACAGGATTGAAGTAGAAAATCTTCCAGAAGATCTCAGACAATTCAGCTTTAGGATTTTTCGAAAAAAAGAGGGCAGAATTCCTTCCCTTGAGGAACAGGAAAAGGCCTATATAAAATGGGTTCTTAAAGAAGTTGGTGGCAATAAGACCTTAGCCGCTCAGATACTGGGGATTGACAGGGTTTCACTGTGGAGGAAACTTAAGAAATATGGAATGGAGGAGTAAAAAGTATATGTGCACCTTGTAAGTAAAAACACATCCTATAGGTACAGTATAAACTCTTCTATACTGAACTTGTCATCTTTATTTTGATACTATTAAAGGGTAAATCTAAATACACAAAGATCGCTTTTAATGATACTTATAGTTTTAAGGAGTCCTTTTTAATTCTTTTTTTACTTTAAAGAGAATAGGCAAGGCGAGTGCTTGTAGTCCTATGGAGAGAATAACAAGAAAGTGCAGGGAGTAAGTATAGAGTATGCCCATAAGGAAACTTCCTAAAAACCAAAAGCCCCCATAAAGGGCTGAAAAGATTCCAAAGCCTGCTCCTCGTTTTTCCAAAGGTAAGAGCTCTGCTATAGTTGCCCTCATAATGGATTCTTGGGCTCCAAGGCTAATTCCCCAGAAAATAACTCCTAGAATTATAAAAACTATATTTGTACTAAGAAATACCAAGGGAGGTGCCAAAAGAGAGAATAAGAGTGCCCAAAGGACAACAGAAAATCCTTTCTTGTCAAAAAGGATTCCTAAAATCAGGGCTGAAAGGGCATCAAAACCCATCGCTATGGCATATACAAGAGGGACTAATTCTTTTGAAAAGTGGTTTATTTTTTGAAAATGAAATCCCATTAGAGGAAAATCGGCAAAGCCAGCTCCAACTAAGGAAATCCCAATTATATAAAGCCAAAAACTCTTTGGAAAAGATACCTTACCCAATTCTCGTGAGGTCATAGATAGCTCTATGGATTTAGGAGAAATTTTTTTGGCCAGAACCAAAATAGATAAAGCTAATAGACTTGGTATAAACAAGAAAAAGAAAGCTTCTCTATAACTTCCTTCTCTTGATAGAATTAAGGCTACTAAGAGGGGGCCTATAATGGCTCCAATTTGATCTAAAGCCTCGTGGATTCCAAAGCCTTTCCCCCTGCCTATTTGCACTGTAGCTAAGGATATGAGCGTATCTCTGGCAGGTGTTCTTAGGGCTTTTCCTATCCTCTCAAGGATCAAAAGAAGGACTGCAAGATCCCATCTACCAACTAAGCCAAGTGTTGGTATAGCAAATAAATTTAAAGCATACCCAAAAAAGACAAAACCCCAATAAGCTTTGAGTTTATCTACCAGATAACCCGAGAGTAGTCTAAATGAATAGCCAATAAATTCACCTAATCCAGAGACAAAACCCACCACAGGGGCACTGGCACCTAAAAAGGCAAGGTAAGGTCCTATAACCCCTCTTGCTCCTTCGTAAGTAAGATCACTTAAAAGACTAACAAAGCCGAGCAGAAGGAGAAAGTATAAGTAAGAGGACACCAGCGGGCCAAAATTTTTTTATTTTTTTAAGCCCAATTTTTGTAAAAGGGATTGATAGCGCAAAAAATCAGTTCTTTTTAAGTATTCAAGAAGGGCTCTTCTTTGCCCAATAAGTTTCATTAAGCCTCTTCTGGAATGAAAATCCTTTTTATGGATCTTTAAATGCTCTTCTAATTGTTTTATTCTTGCTGTTAGTAGGGCAACTTGCACTTCAGGAGAGCCTGTATCTTGCGGATGTCTTTGAAAGTGAGCAATAATTTGATTTTTAACTTCTTGGTCTAAAGGCATATAAAACCTCCTACAATTTATTTTTAAGCCTAAGAGTGGATACCCCAACTCTCAAGCGTAATTAAGATTTAATCACAGATTTAGAGAAAATCAAGAGAGATATAGCGGATATAAATTTGGGAAGAAAGGGTTGCGGGAGGCTTTAGCCTGGAAGCATTGCTTGTAGGGGCACAGAACGCTGTGCCCAAGAATTCAAAACTAATGTAGGGGCAAATCACGATTTGCCCAAAAAATTTGTGGGCGATTCTTGAATCGCCCCTACAAGTTAGGGCTGGGGCAAGCCCTGCCGCTACAATGTGACATTTTAAAATAGTAACCACACCAAGTATTTTGGTGGCATACTTGAGACTTATTTTTCCCATTTTAACTTCCATAAAAACTTCATATCTTTTCATTTCTTCCTCCGTAGGACAGTATTTTTCTCGCATAGTCTCCTCCTAATAATGGTATTTTTCACTCTATGGAGGAGACTACCATATATGTGACATTTCAAAATAGTAATTAACTGTGACATTTTAAATTAGTAACCACACACATTCTCAAGAGCTCTTGACAAAGAAGAGGTTATAAGATATTTTAAAAGAACTATAAAGAGCCCCCATCGTCTAGTGGCCTAGGATACTGGCCTCTCACGCCAGAGACACGGGTTCGAATCCCGTTGGGGGCGTAAATATAAAAGACATTGTCAAATTAGAACTTGAGATAAAGCAAATTCAATTTCTCTATTGTCAGAGTTTAATAGGGTTTTATAGTTATTTACAGGCTCACCAAACATACTGCACGCAGCACATAAAAAGGGGCCTTGGCCCTCTACTATTTAAACCTTTAAACTCATTGGGCGCAGCTTGCAGTGCCCAAATGAATAATCTTCGCAGGCTAAAGCCTGCTTCTACCATTTTTTATTGGGTAGGGAAGATTCACGAATCGCCCCAATTCATTGGTTACAACATGTCATGCCCTACAAAATACAAAAATTATCCCTTTAGGGTGAGCATTCCTGTCAAATTATTCAATATTAGAAAGCAAAGAGAAGAACGAGACCATTTAAAGTAGTAATAAAGTGTGACTTGACCTTAGGAATAA
>CALLJI010000185.1 GCA_938091475.1 uncultured Caldimicrobium sp.
CAGCCCCTACGATTAAAATATTTAACCAGGGCAGAACATACCCAACCCTTATGTGATATTTCAACATAGTGATTAAATGTGACTTTTTAAAATAGAAACCACACCTTTTTTAAATTATTAAGATAATGTTAAAAAAGGCAAGTGTAAAAAAATAGAGAAAAATTATGAAATCATTAGAATTTAAAAGGGGGAAAATTAACCCTTGTGAAAGACAAAGCAAAAACCTCCTCTTAACCCTCTAAATACCTTGAACTATAAGTTCCCCTATCTTTATCTTCCTAATTTAATGTGAATTTTTAATCTAAAGATAGTAAAAGAGAAGGCCAAAGACTGGGTGGGGCTTTCAGTTGAAAATTTTAAGGCATAGACTATTAATAAATTTATCTCTCTTAAGCAAAAGTTTCAAATAGGGACTTTTTTGGGGTGAGGTGTTTTTTATGGGCAAGCAGGGAAAGGATAATTGGCAGTTTATAAAGGGCAGATTAAAAGAAGAGCTGCCAGAGGCCATATATAAGGTGTGGTTTTCTGAGTTAAATGGTCATATTAAGGAGAATAAGCTCTACTTGGAAGTGCCTAATGACTTTGCCAAAAATTGGCTAAAAGAGAATTATTCTAATCTTTTAAAGAAAATAACGGATGAGGCTGGCTTGGCAGGATGTGAATTTATGGTGCAAGAATCGCCCAAGGCTGAACAAATGTTAATTCCCTTTAATCCTGTGGAGGTAATTGGGAGAAAATTTTCCCCTAAATATACCTTAGAAGATTTTGTAGTGGGTAAATCCAATGAATTAGCCTACAAAGTATGTTCTCGTTTAGTTGAGGATATACCTAAAGGATATTTTATTTACTTGTGTGGCAACTATGGGTTAGGGAAAACACATCTCACCCAAGGTGTTGGCAAAGCCCTCCTTAAAAGAGGTTTTGAAAGCATCTATTATTTTTCTGCTCAGGATTTTTTGAATTATTTACTTAAATATTTAAAAATGGGGCAAATCGAAAACTTTAAAGAGATGATTAAGAAGAAATGTGATATGCTTCTTCTGGATGGATTGCACTTTCTTGTGGGAAAGGATTATACTCAAAGAGAGCTTTGCTTTTTGTTAGATTATTTGCTTGACCAGGGAAAAACTGTAGTTTTTACTTCCTTAAAATTGCCTCAGGAATTAAAAGAGCTTGATTCAGCCTTTCGCTCCCGTCTTAATGGCAGTCTTATCATAAGACTGAACGAACCGGATTTTGATACAAGAAAAAAAATTATTACTTATAAAGCCAAAAAAGAGGGATATAAGTTTTCTTTTGAAGTAGTAGAGTATTTAGCAAGGCGGGTTCGGGGTGATGTGAGGCAATTAGAAAGTGTGGTCATTGGTTTAATAGCAAGGTCAAGTTTTTTAAAAGAACCAGTTAATTTACAAATGGCTAAAGAACTTCTCTCTGAAATTTTTATTCCAAAGGAGACAAGTTCTGAAATTGAGTTAATTATAGATTGTGTAAGTAAAAATTATGGGATTTCTAAAGAGGAAATTCTATCTTCCTCCCGTAAGAAAAATGCCAATTTGGCCAGACAAGCAGTAATTTATTTACTTAGAAATTATGCTAAGAAAAACCTCAAGGAAATAGCTCAGCTTCTAAAAAAAGAACACTCAACTATCATCTATCATCTGAAGAATTTTGAAAAAAAACTCAAGGAAAATAGAGTTTTTAAAATGCACTTTGAATTAATGATGAAAGATCTTTCCAAAGAAATTGCCTTCACTTTTTCCTCGGAGGCTGAAGAAGACAATCTTCTGGAGGTTAATTCTGAGACTATCTAAGGAGGCTATCAAAGCCTTAAAGAAAATTCTTGGTGAGAGGCTTTTAACTTCGGATGAGGATTTACAAAGCTATTCCTATGATTCTTCCAATCTTTTTTCTAAGCCAGATGCTGTAGCTCTTCCCGAGACCAAAGAAGAGGTATTAGAAATTCTTAAGTTAGCTGAAAGATACGAGTTTTATGTTGTTTCAAGGGGAAGTGGTACTGCGACAACAGGAAGTTGCCTACCTATTTTAGGAGGTTTAGTCATTTCCTTTGCTCGGATGAATCGCATCCTTGAACTAAATCCCTATGAAAGGACGGTGAGAGTTGAGCCAGGAGTATTAAACGGAGAGCTTAAAAAGTATCTAAAAAAATATGGCCTTTTTTATCCTCCCGATCCTGCAAGCTATGCCTTTTCTACGATTGGAGGAAATGTGGCAACTGGAGCTGGTGGCCCCAGAGGATTAAAGTATGGAACCACCAAAGATTATGTTTTAGCTTTAGAAGTGGGACTTCCAGGCGGTAAATTACTTAAAACAGGACCTCATACCCTCAAAGGAGTGGTGCCATATAATCTGACCCCTCTTTTTATCGGTTCAGAGGGTACCTTGGGTGTTATTCTTGAAATTGTCCTTAAGGTTCTACCATTGCCAGAGAAAAGGGCCCTTTTTGTCCTTTCCCTACCCAGTGAAATACAAGCCTTAGAAATAATTAATGAACTCCTACAAAAAGGAATAACTCCCTCCTCGGCAGAATTTATAGATAAAACTTCTCTCAAGGCTTGTGAAGAGAGTATCAATCAGCTCAAGGCTGAATTAAAGATTAATTTTCCCTTGGAGAGTATGCTTTTTATAGAGATTGATGGAAAATCCTTGGAAGTTTTAGAAGACCTTAATTTCTTGGAGAAATATTTCCAAGAGAACTCTTTAATTTTCATCAAAAGTGAAATAGAAAGTGAGATAGAGAACCTTTGGGAGATAAGGAGAAACCTTTCCCCTTCTTTAAAAAAACTTGCTTCAAAGAAAAAGGCAGATGATATTGTTTTACCAAGAAGCAAAATGGTGGATTTTTTAAAATTTTTAAGAGAACTTGAAAATAACTTTCCCCTTTTTATTTCAGCTTTTGGTCACGCTGGGGACGGAAATTTTCATGTGAATTTGTTATATGAAGAGGAAGAGGCGGCCAAAAAAGTTAGAGAGATTATTTTAAAGAAAGTTATAGAGTTAAATGGAACAATTTCTGGAGAGCATGGAGTAGGGTATCTCAAGAGATCTTATATAAAATGGGAACTTGATCCGCTGCAGTTGGAAATAATGAAAAGAATAAAGGCAATTTTTGATCCAAAAGGGCTTTTAAATCCCCAAATTAAACTTCCTTAGAATTGTGTGGTAACTCCTTTGAAATGTCACATAAGGGGAGGGTAGTCTACTCTACTCTGGTCATATGTTATAATAGGGACGATTCACGAATCGCCCTAAATTTGTAGGGGCAGGCTTGCCCCAGCCCGAAAAGGGTTTAATTGTAGGGGCACGGCACGCCGTGCCCAAGGGAGTTTTATCTGTAGGGGCGGTTCACGAACCGCCCACAAATTCTGTAGGGGCACGACATGTCGTGCCCAATTTTGGGCAGCCGCAAGGGCAGCCCCTACAGGTTTTTTTGAATTTTTGGGCAAATCTTGATTTGCCCCTACAAATTTTGATTCTTTGGGCTCAGCATGCTGAGCTCCTACATGCATTTCTCGCAGGCTAAAGCCTGCGGCTACCATTTTTTTTGACCAAAATCTGTAGGGGCACGACAGGAACAGCCACCTATTAAAATACAAAAAGCTCTTTCGAGCACGGTAAAAATTAGCCTTTTAGGTTAGACATACCTTTTAAATCATCTAACATTTAAAAAAACAGAGAAAGAAGATTATGAGAAACCAAAATAGTTAAAAAGGTGACTTGATCCTTGGATTAACCCTATTTTTGGGGTTCTCTTAATCTGTAGGGGGTAGTCTTCTTTTTGAAGTCGGATATTGTAAGATTTCTAAGACAGCCTCCATTGTATCTTTGGACACAATAACCTGTTTAAAGACTCTAAGGCCTGCCTCTTTAATAGCTTCTCGCCAGAAATTGTCTCTTTCAAAGTCTCTACTTTCGTAATCATACTCGTAAAATACTTCTTTTATCCCTGCACTGGCAATGAGTTTGAGGCAGACATAGCAGGGAGCGAGAGTGCAGTAAATGCTTGCACCTTCTAAGGAGATGCCAAATTTAGCAGCTTGAGCAATAGCATTTGCCTCAGCATGACTTGCTCTACAATAGTTGTATTTATCTATGTCTGGGATGCCTTTGTCCCGCCTAAAACAATAGGTTGGCCCTTTATCTGTGCAATGCCAGGCACCAGGCATAGGACCATTGTAACCTGTCGCTAAAATTCGTTTGTCTTTAACCACTACCGCTCCAGTGGGTCTTGAATTACAGCCTGAACGCACTGCTACCAATTTGGCAATAACCATAAAATACTCGTCCCAACTTGGTCTAAGCATACCTTTTAACCCTTATAAAAGGGAAATTTAAGACAAATTTCTCTTACTTTATTTCTAATTTCCCTTCTTAAAGTTTCTTTCTCTGGGTTTTTTAAAACTTCACACATCCAATTAGCCACCTCTTCTGTCTCTTTCTCCTTAAGCCCTCTTGTAGTGATAGCAGGAGTTCCAATTCTAATTCCACTTGTAATTTTAGGAGGTAAAGGATCATAAGGTATAGCATTTTTATTTACAGTGATTCCAGCTTCCTCAAGAAGTTTTTCAGCTTCAGCTCCAGTTAAACCTTGAGAGGATAAATCAATAAGCACTAAATGGTTGTCTGTTCCCCCTGAGACTACGCGAAAGCCATATTCTTGGAAAACTTTGGCAATAACTTTGGCATTTTTTACTACTTGTTGTTGATAGGTCTTGAATTCGGGCTGAAGGGCTTCTTTAAAACACACAGCTTTTGCTGCAATGATATTCATATGCGGTCCACCTTGAATCCCTGGGAACATAACTTTATCTATCAGTTTCCCGTACCTTTCTTTACAAAGGATAAAACCACCTCTTGGGCCTCTTAAAGTTTTATGGGTGGTTGAGGTTACAAAGTCAGCATATGGAATGGGGGAGGGATGAATCCCAGCAGCAACCAGTCCTGCTATGTGAGCCATATCAACCATTAGATAGGCTTTTACTTCTTTGGCGATTTGATGAAAGGCTTCAAAATCAATGGTTCGAGGATAGGCGCTTGCTCCTGCAATAATAAGTTTAGGTTTTTCAGACAAGGCGATGTTCATAATTTCCTCATAATCTAAGGTTTCCCCCTCTCGGGATACTCCATAATGCACTATCTTATAGAGTTTTCCTGAAAAATTTACAGGTGCTCCATGAGAGAGATGACCACCATGGGCAAGATTCATTGAGAGTATGGTATCCCCAGGATTTAGCACAGCAAAGAAAACTGCCATATTGGCTTGGGTTCCAGAGTGAGGTTGTACATTGGCATATTCAGCTCCAAATAAAAGCTTTAGTCTCTCAATGGCAAGACTCTCTACCTCATCTACAAAAGTACAGCCACCGTAATAGCGAGCTGAAGGGTAACCTTCTGCATATTTATTCATAAGGGGAGATCCCTCTGCCTCCATCACTGCCCTTGAGGCTAAGTTTTCAGAAGCAATCATCTCAAGTTGATATTCCTGGCGATCTATCTCCTTTTGAATTAATCCAGCTATTTCTGGATCTACTTTCTCTAAAAAGGACATATAAACTAACCTCCTATTTTGTATTTTTCTATTTTGTAGCGAAGCATTCTTTCAGTAATACCAAGAATCTCTGCTGCCTTAACCTTAACTCCTTTTGCTTTTTCTAACGCCTCTTTTATTCTGTGCTTTTCTAAAGTTTCTACAGCCTCTTCTAAGGGTAATTTTAAAATCGCCTCCAAGAGAGGCTCCTTTTGAGAAGAATCCTCTGAAAATCCAATGTCTTCTTTGGTTAAAATCTCACCTTCTGCTAAGATTATACCCCTTTCAAGACGATTTTCCAATTCTCTTACATTGCCTGGAAAGGGGTGATTATACAGGGCTACAAGAGCTTCTTGGGAAAGACCTTTTATTGATTTTCCATATTTTTGGTTAAATTTTTCTATAAAATACTTTGTAAGAGGTACAATATCTTCCCTTCTCTCTCTTAGAGGTGGAAGATGAATATTTATCACATTCAGTCTCCAGAAAAGGTCTTCTCTAAAAAGTCCCTCCTGAATCATCCGATGGAGATCCCTATTCGTGGCTGTGATTAATCTAATATTGACCTTGAGTTCTTTTAGCCCTCCTAATCTTCTAAAGGTATTATCTTGAAGTACTCTTAAAAGCTTAGCTTGTAGAGAAGGGGGCATTTCTGCAATTTCGTCCAAAAAGAGGGTCCCCCCTTCAGCTAATTCAAAGAGCCCAGGTTTGGATTGGGTAGCTCCAGTAAAGGAGCCTTTTTCATAACCAAAAAGTTCTGCTTCAAGTAAAGTCTCAGGAATGGCTGCACAATTTATTTTAATGAAGGGCCCCTCTGCCCTTGGACTTAACTGATGAACTAATTTGGCTATAACTTCTTTGCCAGTTCCAGATTCCCCTGTGATAAGAACTGGAGCTTGAGTTTCCGCTATCTTATTTACTAAGGACAGCACCTTTTTCATAGCAGCACTTTCAGCTATCACTCCCTCTAAGGGTTTGAACTCACTTTGTGAGAGATACTTAAGACGCTCCTTTAGCAGATAAACTTCCTTAGTCAATCTAAATTCTTTCAGAGCTCTCTCTACTATAAGGGTTAATTCTTCTAAATTTATAGGTTTAGCTAAATAATGATAGGCACCTTTTTTCATTGAGGTAACCGCGTGCTCTACACTGGCAAAGGCAGTAATCATAATAACTGGTATGAAAGAAAACTGCTCTTTAAGATAATCTAAGAATTCAAGGCCATCCCCATCCGGTAATCTCCAATCAAGTAAGATTAGGTTCACTTCTTTTGAATTGAGAAGAGCCTTGGCTTCTTTTATGGTGCCTGCTGAATAGACCGTATAGCCTCTATTTTTTAAAAAATCCTCTAAGATTTCTCTTTGTAATGGCTCATCTTCTATAATTAAAAGACTATCCCTTTTCATAGGCTTTCCATTTTAAACGAAAAATTTTACCATAATTAGGGAGATTTTCTATTTCTATTATCCCGTGGTGGGCTTCCATAATTTTTTTTACTAAATATAGTCCGAGCCCAAATCCTTCTTTTTTTGTTGTAAAAAAGGGATCAAAAACCTTGGCTTTAATATTTTCTGGAATAGATGGTCCGCTATCAAAGACTTCTATCAAATAAAAATCCTCATTTTTACTGATAGTTACTTTGACGAGCCCCTCTTTGTCCAAGGCCTGATAGGAATTCTTAATTAAATTCTCTAAGGCCCTTTTTATCCAGAAAGGATCACCCCAGAGAGTTTCTGCTTGGTTTTCTATTTCTAACCTAATCCCTTTCTTTCCTATGTTTGCACTTAAAAGCTTTAACTCATAAATTAAATTTTCAGGACTAAAAGTATGAGGTTGAATTTTGATATTTTTATGGAAAAGAAGAATTTCTTGGGTCCATTCAAGCAGGCCTTTTAGTTCATCCATTATTTTTTCTTGTGAAAATTTATCAGAATCTTTAGCTTGGAACAAAAGAAAAAGATTGTTCAAACTATTTCTTAATTCGTGCGCTAAGGTAGCAGCCATCCTACCTAATAGGGCTAATTCTCTTTCTGCCTGAAGTCTTATTTCAATCTCTTTTTTTCTCTCTTCAGCTTCTCTAAAGCGAGAAAAAAGGTATAATACCATAATTACAGTTAGTAGATAAAGAATTATAACAATGATGGCATATCTGTAAAAGGTCTTTTGATAATAGGAAATATCAAGAGTTAAAGAGATACAATACTCTTTATGTTCAATTTTAGTTTTTTTAATAACCTTCAAAAGGGAGGCTTCTTTCTGATAGAGATTTTGACACGCTTGATAAGGTAAATACTTCTCTTTGTAGTTCCAAGCCAAAAAAAGCTCTTTTTGATAAAAGATAGCTAAATTTATAAATTTTTCTTTTTTAAAGAGATCCACCAAAGAATCTACTAATTCCACTAACCATCCCTTACTTTCCGGTAATTCCGCAAATTCTGGAATAAAGGGGATTTTGTAGAAATTTTCTAAAAATTTTATATAATCAGAAAGCTTATCTTCTATTTGGTTAAGAGTGCTTTCCACTTTTTTCATTAATGAATTGTCTAAATAATACTTGAAATATAAAATTTGAAAAAGGGTAAATAAAGTAAACACCAAAAGGAAGACCAAGGTAAGAAGGCCTAAAGGGGCTTTTAAGAATGGGTCAATAATATTTTTAATAAACTTTAAAAATTTTCCCACAATTTTTGCAATCTCTCTTTGAGTTTATTTTCAAAGCCCTGAGAAGTAGGGTAGTAAAACTTTTTATTTTTAAGAGATTCGGGGAGATAATTTTGCAA
>CALLJI010000186.1 GCA_938091475.1 uncultured Caldimicrobium sp.
AAAAGTGCAGAACAAGTTCGCCTATGTAGAGAATTTGCCAAAAAATATAATATAAGGCATTATTATGAAGGAGGCGCCTGTGGAATTGAACATGCCCTTTTGCCAGAATTAGGACTTATTTGTCCGGGAGATATTGTGATCGGTGCAGATAGTCATACCTGCACCTACGGAGCATTTGGCGCGTTCGCTACAGGGGTTGGATCTACAGATCTTGCAGCTGCTTGGATTACAGGTAAAATCTGGTTTAAAGTGCCTGAATCTATTAAATTTGTATATTACGGAAAGCTTAAACCATGGGTTACCGGGAAAGATTTAATTCTGTATACGATTGGAGACATTGGAGTCGACGGTGCCCTATATAAAGCTATGGAATTTACAGGAGAGGTTATAAAAAATCTCTCTATGGCTGAACGTATGACTATGGCTAATATGGCCATTGAAGCAGGTGGAAAAGTAGGTCTTATAGAGGCTGACAAAAAGACTTTAAGTTATTTAAAGGGTATTTTGAAAAAAAAGCCTCTTCTTTACAAAAGTGATAAAAAGGCAAAGTACAGTGAAATTAGAGAATACGATGTTTCAAAGATAGACTTGGTAGTTGCCCTTCCCCATCTTCCCTCAAATGTCAAAGCTGTAAAGGATCTATCAAATAAAATATATATTGATCAAGTGGTAATAGGATCTTGTACTAATGGAAGATATGAAGACTTGGAGATGGCAGCAAAGATTCTTAAAGGAAGAAAAATAAATTCAAATGTAAGATGTATAATCATTCCTGCCACACCTTCGGTTTACAAAAAAGCCCTTAAAAAAGGACTTATAGAGATCTTCTTGGAAGCTGGGGCTATTATCTCTCCACCCACTTGTGGGCCCTGTTTAGGTGGACATATGGGTATATTAGCTAAAGGAGAAAAAGCGGTTGCCACTACCAATCGTAATTTTGTAGGAAGAATGGGGCATCCAGAGAGTGAAGTATATCTCTCCGGGCCAGCGGTTGCTGCAGCCTCTGCTGTCTTGGGTTATATAGCTACTCCTGAAGAACTACCCTAAGTTTTGGGAAAGGAGGATTCCTATGATAAAAGGAAGAGCTTGGAAGTTTGGTGATAATATTGATACAGATTTAATTATACCTGCCAGATATCTCAATACCACTGATCCAGAAGAATTAGCTAAACATTGTATGGAAGATGCAGATCCAGAATTTGCAAAGAAAGTAAAAAAAGGAGATATTATTGTTGCTGGTAAAAATTTTGGTTGTGGATCTTCCAGAGAACATGCCCCGATTTCCATTAAAGCAGCGGGTGTTTCCTGTGTTATTGCAGAGTCCTTTGCCAGAATCTTTTACAGGAATGCCTATAACACAGGCCTACTTATTCTTGAGTGTGAAGAAGCATCTAAAGAGGCGGAAAGCGGAGACGAAATAAGAATAGATATTGAAAAAGGTCTAATTGAGAATCTTACTAAAGGAAAATCATATCAAATTAAACCCTTGCCAGAATTTATGAAGAAAATTCTTGAAGATGGAGGATTAATACCTCATATAATGAAAAGATTTAAAGCTAGCTGTAATGTCTAAGGAACCTACTTTTACCTTTCGTACTAAAGCCGATCTTAGCTCTCTCAATGAGATTATCTCCCATTTAAGAGGGGAAAGGGGCTGTCCATGGGATAAAAAGCAAACTCCTCTCACATTAAAAAAATATCTACTTGAAGAAACTTACGAAGTTTTAGAAGCCATAGATAAAGAAAAACCTGAAGAACTAAGGGAAGAATTAGGAGATCTCCTCTTTATCTTATTGTTTATCATTTATCTCTACGAAGAAAAAAAACTTTTCAACTTAGAAGACTTAGTTTATTTGACCTTTAAAAAGATGATTAGAAGACATCCCCATGTCTTTGGAGAAGTGACCGCTCAAAGTGCAGAAGAGGTCATCCAAAACTGGCAAAAGATTAAGGAAGGTGAGGGAAAAGAAAATTCGGTCTTAGGCAATATCCCTAAAAGTTTACCAGCTCTTCAAAGGGCATATAGATTGGGAGAGAGAGCAAGTAGAGTAGGTTTTGATTGGAAGACCCCTCAAGAGGTTATTCCCAAAATTTATGAAGAAATCAGGGAAATAGAAGAATCTTTTAAAAATAAAGAAAAAGAAAAAATAAAAGAAGAAATTGGAGATCTTCTTTTTACTTTAGCTAATTTCTCTAGAAAATTAGAAATCAATCCTGAAGAGGCCTTGCATATAGCCCTCACAAAATTCGAAAAAAGATTTAAGGAACTGGAAAGGGAAATCAAAAGTCAAGGCAAGTCCTTTGAAGATTTTGCCCTTGAGGATCTTGATAAAATTTGGGAAAAAATAAAGGTTAGAGGATGATTAAAATTGAAGGGTTATATTATTCTATCAATGGAAGACGCATTCTTGAAGATATTCATCTCATTATCCAAAAGGGAGATTTTTTAGCCATCATTGGGCCTAATGGTGGTGGTAAAAGCACTCTTATAAGATGTATCCTTGGCTTTATTAAACCTCATCAGGGGAAGATCTATTTATATGGTGAAGAAATAAGTAAATTTAAATCTTGGCACAAAATTGGATACTTGCCTCAGCGGGCTGGAAAGGAGATAAGCTCTTTAAATCCACTAACGGTAAAGGAATTTATAAATCTTCCCTCTAAATGGTATAAACTAGCCCCTGACGAGGCTTATTTTTTTTCACTCTGTGAGCTTTTCGGCATAGCGGATTTATTGGATAAAAAGATCTATCAACTTTCCTTTGGCCAGCTACAACGAGCTTACTTAGTGCGCTCTCTTCTCTTAAAACCAGAACTAATTGTGCTGGATGAACCCTCCGTAGGATTAGATTTTATCTCTCAGGAAACCTTTTATCAAATTCTTTCTGATTTACATAAAAAGGGGTTAACGATTGTTTTAATCACTCATGAGACCTGGCTTTTAAGCAAAGAGATCACCAAAATTGCCTGTTTAAATCAGAGACTATATTTTCATGGAGCCCATGAGGAATTTTGTGTTTTTGCAGAGAGGGGAATCCCTGGATTTTCATTTCATCGTATTGAACATAGCCACTGGTAAATATGGAAAGTTTAGAAACCTATTTTTATTTATTCAAATGGGGACTAATTTCAGGAACTCTCTTTGCCCTATCTTCTGCCTTCACTTCACCCTATCTTATTTTGCAAAGAAATTCCCTTTTTCCTCATGCTTTAACTCATATTTTATTTTTGTCCCTTTTTGTAGTATCACTGCTAAGCTCATCTATCCCTCTTTTCCTCAAATTCCCCTTACTCGTTATTTTAACTTTGATACTGAGCTTGGGAATTTTTGTTTTACACAAATTTACACCTCTCTATGAAGATACAGCTACCTCTCTTCTTACTTATTTTTCTTTGGCTTTGGCTTTAGTAATTGCTAACAAAACCTCGCAATATGATATTACTTTATTAAATTATCTCTTTGGGTCTTTAATAGTTGTCTCAGAAGGGGATGTTTATGAGAGCTTCTTTGTTTTTATTTTATCTGCCTTAATATACTTAAAATACAAAGACTTATGGTTAACTCAGTGTATAGATAGGGAGATACCAGGACTTCATTTTAAGAGAGCACACTTAGCTTTTATTCTTTTACTTACCCTTCAAACTATAGTAGGAGTCAAGTTAATGGGAGTACTTCTTGT
>CALLJI010000187.1 GCA_938091475.1 uncultured Caldimicrobium sp.
GTTGGGCCACAGATAGCCACAATTTTTTTCTTTTGGTTCATAATTTCCGTTTAAGCTTTCTCTCCATCTCCTCAAGGGAAATTTTAAAAAAAATAGGTCTTTCGTGAGGACAGGTATGCAAAGCCATTTGAAACATCTTTCTTACCAAAAATTCTCTCTCCTCTGGAGTTAAAAAATCTCCTTTTTTTCTTGCTCTTTTGCAGGCTATCTCTTTGAGAAGATAATCCTTTAACTCTTGCCAAGAAAACTTAGGATAAAGAAGGAAATTTTCAATAATCTCTTTTGCCTCTTCGGAGATTTCACCTGGTACACCCTTTACCAAAAGTTCCTCTTTCCCTATAACCTCTAATTCAAAACCAAATTCTTCTAAAAGGTTTAACTTTTCCTCCAAGTTATCGAGCATATCAGAATTAAGCTTTATAAGATATGGGATTAATAGCCTTTGAGGAATATTAAAAGAACTGCTGGAAGTTAACTCCTCATAATGAATTCTTTCGGCCAGGGCATGCTGATCTATAACATATAATTCCTCCTCTTTTTCAACCAGTATAAAGGTATTTAAGAAAGCACCTATAACTCTAAAGTCTGAAAGTTCCTCCCCAGGAAGAAGTTTACTTGCGACCATTTTGGGAGGAGTAAAATCTTCCCTTTTAGAAGTTTTTCCTTTGTAAGAAATAGGGAGATCCTCCTTTAAAGTAAAGGAGAAAGCTTGAGAGGGCTCTTGCCTTACCTTAGAGAAGGCATATTCTCTTTCCCTTTGGTGGAAGCCCTTTAGTGCCTTCTCTAAGAGAAGGAAGACATCTTTTTCCCTTTTAAAGCGAACCTCCCATTTAGCTGGATGGACATTAAAATCAACCAAGGATGAAGGCAAAGAGATTTGAATTACTCCCCCAGGAAACCCTAAATTTCCATAGAATTTCTTTAGTGTAGCAAAAGTAAATTTGTTCAGTCTCTCATCCTTAACCAGTCTATTATTGACTAAAAAATGAAGAAATCTTCCCTGGGAAAAGGTAAGACTCTTATCCGTTAAGAGCAAATCTATTTGATAAGGGCCTTCCTTAAGAGAGAGTTCTAATAGACTTTTTAGCGGAATTATATATAAGTAAGAAAATAGTTCTCTCAGAGTTCCCCCTTGCCAATTGAGAGTTTCCTGACCATCAATTTTAACAGTGGTGCGCACCTCAGGATGAGTTAGCATAAGGGCTTTGATTAATTCCAAATTTTTTGCCCTTTCTGTTTTTATACTTTTTAAGAAAGCTTTTCTTGCAGGCACATTCTCAAAGAGGTCTCTTACCTCAATCAAGGTGCCTTCTTTAAGTTGTGAAGGCTTAAAGATCTTCTCTTTTCCGAATTCTATATAAACTTCAAAGGAATGGGGACTTCCTCTTTCCCTACTCACTATTCTTAACCGAGAGACTTGGGCAATACTTGAAAGAGCCTCACCTCTAAAACCGTAGGTTTGAAGATTGTAAAGATCAGAGAAAGATTTGATTTTACTGGTAGTAAAGGAATGATAACAGAGTTTTAAATCTTCTGGGCTCATTCCTTCTCCATTATCATATACAGTTATATTCTCAAGCCCACCCTTGGAGAATTCAATCTTAATCTCTGTTGCTCCGGCATCATAGGCATTCTCAAGGAGCTCTTTGAGCACTGAAGCTGGCCTCTCTATAACTTCACCCGCAGCAATTTTTTTTCTTACTTCCTCAGGCAAAAGTTGAATCTTTGATTTCATCTGAAATTTGAGTCCTTGATTTGAGCAAAGACAATTCTTCCAGTGGGGGAGTGTAAAAGATGAGTGACCGCTACTTCAATTTGTTTTCCTATAAGATTTTTAGCGTTTTCCACTACTACCATAGTGCCATCTTCCAGATACCCAACTCCTTGATCTCTTTCCTTTCCTTCTTTAATAATTTGAATAAAGAAGCTATCACCAGGTCTAAGGGGAGGGCGGAGCGCTAAAAAAAGCTCGTTAATATTCAAAACCTCTACTCCATAAAGCCTACTCATCTTATTCAAATTATAATCTGTAGTGATAAGTTTGGCAGAATACTCCGCACTTATCTTGATTAATTTTTCATCTGTTGGCAGATCTTTATAATCCTCCTCTACAATTTTTAATTCACCTCTTAAGAGTTCCTTTAGCTCATTTAAAAGTTCTAAAGCTCGTCTTCCCTTAGCTCTCTTTTGAGAATCTGTGCTGTCTGCGAGTAGTTGAATTTCTTCAAGCACTATGCGAGGAAGAAGCACCGGTCCCTCTAACCAACCAGTCTTAACTAACTCTAAGATTCTTCCATCAATAATAGCGCTTGTATCAATTACCTTGGGGAAACCTCTTTTAGAAAATTTTTTTGAAATACTACTTACAGGTAAAGCAATTTTATTAATTATTTTATCACTTATTTTTTCTAAAAACTCGGATACCTTGATTTCCTCAATTTTCTTACCACCCAACATAATTCCCAAGTAACTGAGAGCAAGGGCACTCATTAGATAAAGAAAAACCTGCCACACCCCACTTGTGAAAACCTCAAAAAAGGAAGAGATAAGTTTGGCCAAGATAAGACCCATTATAAGACCCACAGAGCCACCTATAATCTTTAAAAGAGAAAGCTTGCGAATCTTTTCTTCTAAATAAATAACTATTACACCTAAAGCCACACCTAATAAACCTCCCGCTAAAACCCATAACCAACCCTTAGAGGTAAAATAAAAATAGTAGAATACTCCAGCTCCTAAAAGAAAACTACAGAGGAGAAGTAGACCCTGAAAAAGATTTTTTTTCAAATTGACTCCCTGTTAACTCCCTAAAAGTTCCCTCACTTTTTTCTCTATTTCAAAGGGTGAACAATTCTCACAATAAGCTAACTCTAAGACCAAAAGCTCTTTGGCTTTTTCATAAATCTTCTTTTCACCAAAGGATAAATTTTTCCTTTTAGAAAGTTCGAAAAGCTCTCTTACTAGACTCGCAAGGATAAAAATATCCCCACTCTTCAATTTTTCAGTATATTCTCTATATCTTTTATTCCAATTACCGTCGGTGATTTTTATCTCCTCCCTTGCTAATATAGCATATAACTCTTTAAGCCTTTCTTTAGAAATGATAGGTCTTAATCCTATTTTTTGCACTGAATTCATCGGAATAAAAATTTCTGTATCTTTCTCTACTGGTTTAAAAACATAGGCTTGATAAACCTTTCCTTCAATGACTTTTTCATCAATAGAGATGATTTTCCCAAGCCCATACCCAGGATAGACTACTATGTCCCCTATCTTAAACATTCTCTCACCTTTTAAATTATTATATCACAAAAATAAAAACTTGCGATGAGGACCTGAGATTAGAATTAATCGTAGGTGCACGGCATACCGTGCCCAAGAGGGTTTTTCGTAGGGGCGGTTCACGAACCGCCCCAAAAAAAAAGTAGGGGCACGGCACAGCCGTGCCCAGAAGGTTTTAATAGTAGGAGCAGGGCTTGTCCCTGCCCAAAAGAGATTCTTTCATAGGGGCGATTCAAGAATCGCCCAAGATTTTGTAGGGGCACGGCATTGCCGTGCCCAAAATTGGGCAACCGCAAGGGTTGCCCTACAGGTTTTTGGATTTTGGGGCAATCAAAAAAAGGTGCAAGTTACAGGGATTTTATAATCAACTCCAAGGGCACAGTGGGTGACCTTGGGACCAAGAGGGGCTTGTCTTCTCTTATACTCTGCTATTTTAATCATTTTAAAAATCTTTACCACCAACTCTTGCTCAAAGCCCCTCTTTATTATCTCCTCTAAATCTAAACCCTCTTCTAAGTGTAAATATAAA
>CALLJI010000188.1 GCA_938091475.1 uncultured Caldimicrobium sp.
TATTCCCGGCATTCCCTTTTCATAAAAGACTTCTAAGGCTGAAATGGTTGTACCTGCGGGTGAAGTAACCATAGCTTTAATTTGATAAGGATCCATCTTGGTTTCTTCTATCATTTTGAGTGTGCCTTCAAGAGTAGCCAAGACTAATTTTTCTGCAATTTCTCTGGGAAGACCACAGGAAACACCCGCATCTATCATAGCCTCAATAAATAATGCTACATAAGCAGGCCCACTTCCTGAGAGAGCTGTTACCGCATCCATATATTCCTCTTTAACTACAATTACCTCACCAATAGCTTGAAAAATCTCTTCAGCTAACTTAAGATGGGTTGAATTTGCATATTTACCTTTAGCTATGGCACTTATACTTCTGTGCACCAAGGCACAAGTATTTGGCATAATTCTAATTATAGGGGTTTCCTCAGGCAAAAACTTTTCATAAAAAGATATTGGCAGGCCTGCAGCAATGGTAAGTATTAGGTGAAACTTTGGATCTACTTTATCTTTTATCTCCTCAAGCACTGATCCCATCACCTGAGGTTTTACTGCTAAGATTATGATGGACTTTTTCTTGAGCACCTCAAGATTATCCGAAGTAGTTGAAATGCCATAGTACTCCTCTAAATATTGTCTTCTCTCCATTAGAGGTTCTGAAACTAATATATCCTGTGGTTTAAAAATGTCTTTAGCTAAGAATCCCTTTATGAGTGCCTCTGCCATCCTTCCACCGCCAATAATACCCAAGATTTTATTCATAAGTTTCCTCCTCTATAAGCTATTTAACGCACCTTTATTATTATAATCTCAATTATACTTTGGGCAATTTTTAAATAGCCTTTACTAAATTTTGTGTTATTACTAATTTGAATTGTCACATTTTTCTTTCTTCGCTTTTTTCTATTGAATTGTATTGAATGGCACAGTATGATGTGCCCAAGAATTTGGGCGATTCGTGAATTGCCCCTACATATGTAACATCTGGGCAATTCGTGAATTGCCCCTACCACATACACTTTTTTTCATTGCTCTTCTCATAAGGTAAAAATTATCAGTTTTATTTATCCACATACCTTATTTTAATAAAATCAAAGATATTAAAACCTCCAGATAGGAGAGAACCAAAGGAAATCTTTAAGCTTTTTACCTCAAAGAAAGCTAAGTATTTAAAAAAGCCCCTTCCCCGGGAGGGGATCGGAGAAGGGGTTGAAGAGAAGATAGTAAGATTTAAGGGGAGGGGTTATGGAATGTAGGGTACATTAAGCAGTTTTAAAGCTAAGTAAGTACAACCAATAACTGCGACTCTTTTTACCCAAAGGGGACTCAATCTCTTGGCAATACGGGGAGCAATAAATCCTGCTGAGACAGCTCCTATAGCCATAAATATAAAAAGAAGCACATCTGTCTGTCCAAAAAAATAGTATCTACTTGAGGCCATAAGTGTATTGAAAAAGATGGCAAGAAGAGAACTACCTACCACAACATATATAGGTAGACCCATAATTACTGTCATAAGAGGTACAACAAAAGGTCCTCCTCCAAATCCTCCAAGACTTGAAGCAACAGCAATGATAAATCCACCGATTGCACCTATTACCATATTGGCATAAAACTCTTGTCCCCAAAACTCAAGCTTCATTTTCATAGGAGCACCTCCTTTTTATCCTTTTTGCTCTTTGGCTGCCTTGGCAGCAGCTGCTCTTTTCTTGAATTCTTCTAAAATAGCCTTTTCCTTCTTAGATTTTTCAATATACCCTGGGGTAGTTTGCCAAAGCATCAAGGCTGCTAAAATTAAGAGGACTATACCAAAGACAAACTTATATTCCTCTAAAGTGACAAATTGATTTAAAAGGGGACCAAAGAAACCTCCTAAAGCCATAAAAATTCCTACAGTTATACCCAGTTTCCAATTTATGAATCCAATTTTTGAATAGTTATAAATACCGGCGCCTTGGCTAAAAAGGACTGAAGGCATAACTGAACCTGCCACGACACCATGAGGTATATGATAAATCAAAATTAAAAGTGGATTTAATATGAAACCACCCCCTGCCCCCATAAGTACACCAAAAGTGCAAATAGCTAAAGCTAAAATAAGGGGTCCTAAGAAGTTTGTTGAAGTACCTGCTACAGGAAAGTATAATTTGGGAAAACTAACATCACAAACAAACTTAGCAGGTTCACTCTTTACATCTCTATTTACTACTGCTATAACAGTATATGAGCGCGGAGGCGCATTCTCTGGCAATCTAAAAGTAGCCTCAAAGGTACCGTCTTCTTTGTTACTTATTTTAGTTAATACAAAAATACTATCTAATTTTCTCATCCTAGCTTGAATAAGCCTTGCTGTCTCTCTTTTGATCTCCTTTTTATCTGTTAAGCTGGGTAATTCTTCTCCTCTTGATCCGATAACAGCTCTACTTACCGTGGTTTTCCAAACCCTCATTTCGGCAACTAACTTAGGCGGAGTAATAAAAGCATAGTCTGCATTTGACTCTTTCAAGAATTCACCAATTCTCCACTTCTTTTCAGCCTTATACTTATTATAAATTTCCTTAACTGGCTTTTCTTCCACTGTGCCATTCTTATCTATTTTTGCAATATAATCATCTGCAATCAAAACTTGATAAAAAGCCGGAATTTCTTTTGAAAGATAAAATTTGTAATCCTTTCTATCTAATCGAGATACTTGAACCTTACTATCTATGGAAGTTATTTCGATAAAATTTACTCGCATACCAGAAGGAACCTTTCCAGTAATCCTAATGGTATCTCCCCCCTTATAAACTTCTTTATCGAGTTTTACTTCCACCTTTATTTGCTCAGACTTAGCTTCAGAAACCTGACCACCCCCCTCGGGCAATTGAGCAAATAATTTTGTGATTCCAAAAGTTATTAAAAATAGAAACAAAAAAATAATAAGAACAGTAAATTTCACTTTACCATACATAATTCCACCTCCTCCTGTTATTGAAATTATTGAATTTGAACTCTTACCCTCATAATATTTTTAACATTTCTCATCACCTCCCTATTTAGTGGTTTTTTGAAGTTTTAGTATGCAAATATTATTCCCAAAATAAGCTTCTCTCCATTAAAGAAATATTTTAAAAATTACCCAAAAAATTGTTCCATATGGCACACCCAACTGTCCCTTTTAGGACAATTGCACCTACCTTATGGGCCTTTTTCAAAAAAATTTCCCACAAAAAGAATGGGCACAAAATTTGTTAATGATTTTAAAAGTGCATAAAAACAATCAAATAAAACGAGGTTATTATGAGGAATGAAACTAAATTAAGAACTGTAATTTTAGCCTCAGATGTTTCTGAATTCAGTAAAGGTGCAGAAAATTTGGCTTTAAATATTTGTCAACTAAGTGGAGCCAAACTTATTGTTACACACATTCTTTTTTACAATCCCAAATATATGAGTATATGAGTATGGCCATTCAAGAAGTTGAGACACAAAGAAGCAAAGCCAAAGAAATCGTAGAAATAGTTAAAAAAGAGGCTATGGAGAGAAAAATTGATGTAGAGGAAGAAATTGTCCTCTCTGAAGAAATCGAAAAGGGTATTTTGGAATCGGCTAAAAAACATCGTGCTGATTTAATCATTATGGGAAGGAGAGGTAAGTGATACCCAAGAAGGGCATTCTAAAAGGTAAAGAAACAATAGTGTGTATAGACGGAGCTGAGATTTCTTATAAAGCTTTAGATTTTGCTTGTGAGTTCATGAGAGGTTTTTCTAAAATATTACTAGGTTCTATCTCTGAGAAAGTTTTATCTAATAGTGATAAAGTAGTTTTAATATATAAAAATCTTATAGGGGAGGAGCACTATGAACGAAAAAAAAGTTGTTTATAGCTTATGTTGCATGTGTACAGGAAGATGTCCTATTATGGTAGAGGTAGAAAATGGAGTCATTAAGCATATATGGGGTAATCCTTATGTCTTTGGAGCAAAAAGTCTTTGTCCTAGAGGTGCTGCAGGGGTTGCCTTTGAATATGATAATGAGAGGCCCCAATATCCTATGATAAGAGATGGAGAAAGAGGGTCTGGCAAATGGAGAAGAGTAAGTTGGGAAGAAGCCTTTGATTTTCTTGCTGATAAATTTAAAAAAATCATTGAAGAGTATGGAGCAAAAGCGATTGCCCTTAGTGACAGAGGAGGTCCTCACACAGAGCTTCATAAGCTCTTTTTAAGAGCACTTGGCTCCCCAAACTATTTTACTCACCATGCAACCTGCTCTAATTCTGTGCATAATGCCCATATGAGTGTGGCTGGACATGCTAGAAACACCGTTGGATTTGATTACAAAAATTGTAAATATTTAGTGGTTTTCGGAAGAAATCTTTTAGAGAGTTTAATTACAGGAGAAGCCAGGAATGTCATTGAAATGATTAATTCAGGTGGAAAATTAGTTTATATAGATGTGAGATGGACTTATACAGCTTCTAAAGCTTATAAATTCTTTATAATCAATCCTGGCACAGACTATGCTTTGGCTTTAGCCCTTATTAATGTGATAGTAAATCAACAACTTTATGAGGCTGATTTTGTAAATAGATATGTGATTGGGTTAAAGTATTTAAAAACTTTCATTCAACCCTATACACCTGAATGGGCAGCAAAGGAGACAGGTATACCAGCAGAAGAAATAAGAAGAATGGCCTATGAAGCAGCAGAAAACAAACCTTCTGTGATTTTTCATCCTGGTTGGATGACAGCTTGGTATAGTCAAGATTTTTATTTCAGAAGAGCTATTTATATCTTGAATGCCCTTATGGGGAGTTATGAGGCGAAGGGAGGGATTTTCATATCAAAGGGTGCAGGAGATTGCGGGGTAAAAATCAAACAACCTACCTCAATTGCACCCAAAGTCACAGAAGAGCGTTGTGATGGAGCTGGCACTGAATATCCTTGGATAAAAGGCCAATGGGGTATGCTTCAAAGACTGCCGGAGGTCATTGAAACTGGGCAACCCTATCCCATAAAGGCTTATATTGCAATGAGGCATGATCCACTTGCTAGTATGCCTGATCTAGAAACATGGATAAAGGCTTTTGAGAAATTAGATCTTGTGGTAGCCATAGATGTAAACTGGAGTTGGACTTCTTGGTATGCAGACATTATTTTACCTGAAGCTACTTATCTTGAAAGAACTGACAATGTAATTGAAAGAAAAGGTCTTAAACCTCAATTAGCTCTGAGGCAAAAAGTAATTGAACCGAGATTTGATGCTAAAAGTCGTTTTCAGATATTCAAAACTTTAGCAGAAAAACTGGGCAAAGGTGAATATTTTCCCTGGAGGGATGAGATTGAAATGGTAAACTGGCAACTTGAAGGTACTGGTTTTACCTTTGAGGATTTTGCAAAGAAGGGGATTATAGATTTAACACAGGAACCCATTTGGTACGATAGAAAAAATTTAAAGTTTAATACACCATCTGGGAAAATTGAGGTATTTTCAGAGGCCTTAGAAAACTCTGGAATTCCCTCACTGTCACCTTATGAAAAACCAACTCCCACACCCGAGGGACACTTAAGATTAATTACCGGAAAGGTTGCATTACATACCCAAGGACGAACCACTTCCAATAATCTTTACTTAAATGAACTATGCCCAGAAAATTATCTCTATATACATCCCTCTTTTGCTAAAAAACAAGGATTAAAGGAGGGCGATTTAGTTGAAATATCCAACAACGGGGTTTCTCAAAAGATAAGAGTAAGAATTACCCCGTACATACACCCAGAAATTGGTTTTATGTTACATGGATTTGGAGATCCAGTACCAGTAAGAACGCGCTCTTTTGGTAAAGGCGCAAGTGATGTGGTTTTAATGAAAGGGCAACTCAAAGTAACTGTAGGTGGTAATTGTCCTCTTTTTGAGACCTTTATAAAAATTGATAAAATTTAGTTTAGGAGGCTACATATGAGCCAATATTTAATTACCCAAAACTATAAAAAATGTATTGGATGCTTTGCCTGTGTAGTGCACTGTAAAATAGAAAATAATCTACCTGTTGGACCTCGTTTTTGTGACATTTTACCTGTTGGGCCTAAAGAAATAAATGGCGTTCCAAGGATCATTTTTGTCTATATGAATTGTTTTCATTGTGAAGAGGCTTTTTGTATGAAGGCCTGTCCAACTGGAGCTATGACAAAAAGGGTTAAGGATGGAATAGTTTATGTAAGGGAGGATCTTTGTATTGGTTGTAAATCATGTATTAAAGCTTGTCCATGGGGCATTCCTCAATGGAATCCTAATAGTAGAAAGGTTTTTAAGTGTCATCTCTGTATGCATCGATTGGATAGAGGGGAAAAACCTGCTTGTGTAGAGGGATGTACAACCTCTTGTTTAAACTTTACTAAACCAGAAGAGGCAACTGCAAATATCCGAAGAGAATATGCTGAGAGAATCGCAGAAAATCTAAAGGCCATCCTACGGTAAAAGACTCAAGAAAATGGAACTGATTTTGGGAAAACTTGATGACCTTATTAATTGGGCTCGCTCTGGGTCCATTTGGCCTGTAACCTTTGGGCTTGCTTGCTGTGCTATAGAAATGATGGCAGCAGGTGCTTCTCGTAATGATTTAGACAGATTCGGAATTATTTTTAGAGCTTCACCCAGGCAAGCTGATTGTCTCATTGTAGCAGGGACTCTTACCTATAAAATGGCACCTATACTAAGGAGAGTTTATGATCAAATGAGTTATCCTCGTTGGGTAATAGCAATGGGGAGTTGTGCTTGCACAGGTGGTGTATTTAGAACCTATGCCACTGTTCAAGGTGTGGATCAGATTGTTCCAGTTGATATCTATGTGCCAGGCTGTCCTCCCAGGCCTGAAGCCTTAATAGAAGGATTATTGGAGCTTAGGAAAAAAATTCGTGAAGAAAAAAGAAACTGGGGTCCCTATGCTAGAAAAGAGATTAAGCTCTAATAAATACATTTATTATCCTCAAGATCCCTTCTATTCCCCTTTAGAAATTCAAATGGGACCTCAGCATCCCTCTACACACGGAGTTTTAAAATTAAAACTACTTTTAGAGGGAGAAAAAATCATTGACTTGGAACCTACTATAGGATTTCTACATAGAGGAATAGAAAAATTAGCTGAAAATCTGAATTATGCCCAAGTGTTACCTTTAACAGACCGGCTCGATTACATAAGTGCTATGAATAACAATACTGGGTATGCTTTAGCTGTAGAGAGACTTTTGGGTATAGAGCCCCCTCCCCGGGGGAAATACTTAAGAACCCTGGTATGTGAATTAGCAAGAATTTCCAGTCATTTGCTTTGGCTTGCCACTCACGCTTTAGATATTGGAGCTATGACAGTCTTTCTCTATTGTTTTAGAGAAAGGGAAGAAATTTTAAACTTTTTTGAAAAGATTTGCGGCGCGCGCCTTACAGTTAGTTATCCCCGTATTGGAGGAGTTAGATTAGACATTGAAGACCAGGTGCTTGAGGAAATTTACAATTTTATCCCTAAAATGCACGAAAAAATTGAAGAATATGAAGGTCTTCTTTCAGAAAATAGAATATGGCTTGATAGAACTGTTGGGGTAGGTGTAATCTCTGGTGAAGAGGCCCTTGCCTATGGATTAACTGGGCCTTCCCTCAGAGGGTCTGGTATCGCCTATGATGTTAGAAAACATTTCCCCTATGATGCCTATTCTGAAGTTGATTTCGAAGTTCCTATAGGGAAAAATGGTGATACCTATGATAGGTATTGGTGTAGATTGCAAGAGATGAGACAATCTCTTAAGATTATTAAACAATGTATAGAAAATCTTCCTGAAGGTCCAGTAAGTTCAGAGCTTTCTCCAGATTTAGATATGCCCCTTTATAAAAGGGCTATCACTGCTGAATCCTGGGGAGAGAGTGCTTTTATTTCCTTTTTAACTGAATCTGCTCCAATTGTGCCTAAGGGGGAACTATATTCCGCTGTAGAAGGGGCCAAAGGAGAATTAGGGTTTTATATAGTAAGTGATGGAAGTGGAAGGCCTTACAGACTTCATATTAGATCACCTTCTTTTATTCATATTTCCGCTTTAAAAAAACTATCTCACAATCATTTAATTGCAGATTTAGTAGCTATAATTGGTACTTTGGACATTGTTATGGGAGAATGCGATAGATGAAAAAAGAAATTAAATATTTGCTCTTCAAAGACCTTATAAAAGGGCTTTCTATAACTTTGAAAAATTTTTTTAAAACTCCTGTAACAGTTCAATATCCTAAGGAAAAAGTAAAGTTATATCCTTCTTTTAGAGGAAGACATGCTTTGGTTAGAGATCCTTTAACTGGAGATGCTAAATGTGTGGCCTGTCTGAAATGTCAACAGGTGTGTCCTTCAAGATGTATAGATATAAATTATACCACCGATTTAGAAACAGGAGCGAGAAAATTAATTTCATATAAAATTGAGGCTCTACGATGTATTTATTGCGGCTATTGTGAAGAAGTTTGTCCTGTTGGAGCCATAGTGTTAACAGAATGGTTTGAATATTCCTCAAGAAATAAAGAAGCCTTAATTTTTGACAAGGAAGCACTTTTGAAAAATTGGGATGAATTTATCCATAGCTATCCTGAAAAAGTCTATACAAATAAATACTGGAATCTTAAGGGAATTCCTGAGAGCAACAAATCTGCTCTCAAAAGAGAAGGTATTTATGTAAAAATAAAGGACTGAGACTATGCAAAGCCCAGATTTATTTTTACCATCAGCTTATTTGCCTGTACTGCTTATGCTTTTGATAGGCTTTTTATTTGGCTTAGGAGGGATACTTTTTGGGAACTTAGTAAGACCAAAACATTATTATTCTCTAAAACTTACTCCTTATGAATGTGGAAATGATCCCAGTGGACTCCCCTGGCAACGCATAACCATAAGGTTCTTTCCTATTGCTATTCTTTTTGCTGTTTTTGATGTAGAAGTAGGTCTCTTATATGCCTGGTGTATAGGATTTTCTGAGCTTAACTCCCTTGGCTTTTATTCTATGTTGCTCTTTCTAGTCATTCTCTTTATTGGTTTTATCTATGACTTTAAAAAGGGACTCCTTGACTGGTATAAAAGACTATGATGAGTATTCTTACTCAAAACCAACTTTTAGAAAAAATTCAAAATATTTGGAGAGACTCTATCTCTGAAATTGGAGAGTTTAGAGGACAAACCTACATTATTATAATAAATAAGCACATATTAAAGGATTTAGTTAAGTTCTTAAAAGAAATAGGATTTAATCATCTTCAAACTCTAACCGCAGTAGATTATATAAATTTAGATAAAACTTTTCGATTTGAAGTTGTCTACCAGTTATATAGTCTTTTTCACAAAATCTCATTACGCCTAAGGGTAAAGATACCTGAGAATGAACCAATTGTTGATTCAATAACAGAGCTCTTTCCTTCTGCAAACTTTTTGGAGAGAGAAATTTATGATCTTTTTGGTATTGAATTTAGAGGACATCCCAATCTAAAAAGAATTTTATTACCTGAGTCTTGGAAAGGTTATCCATTAAGAAAAGATTATCCCCTTGAACCAGAAGAAAAACCTGAAGAATTTTTAGACTTAAAAGCTTTAAATGAGAGGTTAAAAATAGATGGGATTAAGTAATAACTCTTTGCTTTTTTATTTATTCATCACCTTTGCGGAAATAATGGTTGTGCTTGGTATTATTCTTTTACATGCTGCCTACACAGTTTATATTGAAAGAAAAGTAATAGGTAGAATGCAAGCTAGATTAGGCCCTATGGAGGTCGGACCTTATGGATTATTACAACCTTTAGCTGATTTAATTAAGCTTTTATTTAAAGAAGATATTTTACCTCGAGACTCTCACAAAACTCTTTTTCAAATCGCCCCTCTTGTCCTTTTAGCTTGCGCTATTGCCAATCTAAGTGTAATTCCCTTTAATCCTTCTTTTTTAATCGCAGATGTAAATTTAGGAGTTCTTGTGGTGTTAGCCTTAGCCAGCTTAGGGGTATACGGAATTATTTTAGCTGGTTATTCTTCAGGATCCAAATATTCTCTTTTAGGCGGTTTAAGATCTGCCGCTCAGGTTTTGAGTTACGAAATCCCTTTGGGATTAAGTTTAGCGGGTGTGATCTTGGCTGCTGAATCTTTTTCTCTCAAAGATATAGTAGAGGCACAAGCTCAATCTCTTTTGGGAGTTTATGCTTTACCCCAATTCCTTGGTTTTATAGTTTTTTTAATTTGTGCTTTTGCAGAGACAAATAGAGCCCCTTTTGATTTACCTGAGGCTGAAAGTGAATTAGTCGCAGGATATATAACTGAATATTCAGGTTTTAGAATGGGACTTTTCTTTTTGGCTGAATATATTTCTATGTATATTATGTCCCTTTTGATTGCACTGTGTTATTTGGGTGGATGGTCCTTACCTTGGTGGTTAATAGCACTTTTTCCCTTTCTTCAAGCTCTTCCGCCCACTCTCGTTTTAGCTTTAAAAGTTTATTTTTTTATTTTTCTTTTTATTTGGGTAAGGGCTACCTTTCCAAGATATCGCTTTGATCAATTAATGAGTATGAGTTGGAAAATCCTTCTCCCCTTATCCTTAATTAACTTTATGTGGGTAGCCATATTAAAAAGGGGAGGGCTCTAAATGGTGGAAAGGGGACTTCTACTCTTCGTCTTAACTTTCTTTGTGCTCTTTTTATTCTTTCTTACTTTCATTTTTAGACAAATTTTATATCAATTTTTGACTATACTTTTAATAATGGTTTTATTAGGAATTTATTATTTATTTTTAAATGCCGAATTTATTGCTGCTATACAAGTTATAGTCTATGCTGGTGCTATATTAATTATGTTCCTTTTTACTATTTTCCTCTTTCCTGAAGAGGAATTAAAATATTCTAGAGATATACTAAAAACTCATTATTCTTCCTTTTTACCTTTGGGATTCTTCCTGGCATTATTTCTCTTTTCTTTATTCAAAGCTATACCTAAATCTTATAAAGAGCAAAACTTCTATTTTGATTTAAAAATTCTCTCTAAAATTTTATTTAATGATTATTGGATAACTATTTACATCCTTGCTTTCTTATTAAGTCTTCCTATGATTGCTCTTTATATTTTTTTCAAAAGGGAGGAGAGAAGTGGAAGTAATTAGTCTCTTTGCCAAAGAATATCCCTTTTATATAACAAGTGCTGTATTGATTTTTCTTGGAATAGCCCTCTTGCTTTTAAAAAGAAACCTTTTAATGGCGGTTTTGGCTTTAGAGATAGCCTTTAATGGGATAAACTTGCTTTTTGCCACAGCTAGTCATTATCTTGGTGATCCTAAAGGTAAAATGGTAGTGCTATTAGTCTTAGCTATTTCTGCAGGTTCCTTTGCCATAGGTCTTATACTTGTAGTGAACTATTATAGAGCAAAACAATCTTTATCATTAGAGGAATTAAGACTTTTGGGAGAAAAAGAAAATGAATGAGGCTTTTTATCCTTTAGGAGCTATCTTAGTCTCTGCTTTAGCTGTTCCGGGGATAATTTTCTTTGGGGATAAAAAGCCAAATTATAGAGAAACTGTCTCCATAATAGCTGGAATACTTAAATTTGGCTTTGTAGTAGCTTTAATTCCTCACCTCATCGACAAGAAAAGTTTTGTAATAGAAATTTTACCTATTACCTCTAATCTATCTCTTAAACTTCTTGTGGATCCCTTGGGAGTTCTTTTTGCCTTAGGTGCCTCTTTTCTTTGGATTCTTACTACTTTTTATTCCATAGGTTATATGCGGGGAACACAAGCCCAAAGACAAACCCGTTATTATGCATCCTTTGCCCTTTCCTTAACTGCTACTATGGGTGTAGCCTTTGCAGGCAATCTTCTTACTCTTTTTCTCTTTTATGAACTTATGAGTATTATTACTTACCCTTTGGTAGCTCACAAAGAAGATGAAGAATCCTTAGAAGGAGCAAGAAAATATGTAATTTATCTCCTGGGTACAGCAAAACTTTTTCTCATACCCGCTATGGCCATAGTTTATTATGTAGCAGGAACCTTAGATTATAGTCCCAGAGGTATCTTCACTCAGGAGATGCTCTCCCAGCATAGGCTTGCTTTGCAAATAGCCTTACTACTATTTCTCTATGGTTACAACAAATGTGCTTTAATGCCTTTACATAGCTGGCTTCCTTCAGCTATGGTGGCACCAACCCCTGTATCTGCACTGTTACATGCCGTCGCAGTAGTCAAAACAGGGGCTTTCTCTATTGCAAGGGTCCTTTTAAATATTTATGGAGAGGAAGGAATAATCTCTTTAGGTATGCAAGAGATAATTCTTTTTATGGCTGCTTTTACCATTCTGGTTGGTTCAGCTATTGCACTTACAAGACAAAACTTTAAAGCAAGATTGGCCTTTTCTACAGTTAGTCAACTCTCCTATATAGTGTTTGGTGTAGCTCTCTTTCATCCCCTTTCCATTTTGGGCGGAATTTTACACATAACTGCTCATGCCTTTTCAAAAATAACTCTCTTTTTTGCAGCAGGCTCAGTTTATGTATCCACTCATTATACTGAAATCCCTCAACTAAATGGCTTAGGCAAAAAACTTCCTCTCACCTTTGTAGCGTTTTTCTTAGCAAGTCTAAGTATGATTGGTATACCAGGCTTTATTGGATTTTGGAGTAAATTTAATATAATCTCTGCCTGCGTTGAGAGGGATTTCTTATTAGGTGCTCTGGTCTTTTTATTAAGTTCTTTTTTAAATGCTGCCTACTTCTTACCTATTACTTTTAGAGCATTGTTAAAGGACCCTATTAGTTCTCCTAGCTCTCATTCTTTACACTCTTATGAAAAGATTAAAGAAAACTACTTTTGTGCCATTCCTCTTTTTATAACTGCTCTACTAACTATATTCTTTGCCTTCAAAATAGATTTTCTCTATCAATTGTTAAAACTCATAGAGGTACTTTATGTGGAATAAGTTAGATAAAAAAAGTGTTTTAAGAGCTCTAACCATAGTAATTATTGCCTTTTTCCTTTCTCTATTAGGCGCCTTTTATTTCCATGAGGAAAAAAGATTCTTCTTTGAAAAAATTCCTTTCTTTGAAGGATGGCTTGGACTTTTTGGCGCTCTTTTTTTAACCTTTCTAGTAAAGATTGTAGGTATCTTTGTATCAAAAAAGGAGGAAGATTATGATAAATATTATTCCTCCTAATATACCACTTCTTATTTTTGCACCTTTTCTTTATATATTTTATAAAAAAGAATTCAACTATCTTGCCTTGTTCACCTCTATCTTATCTTTTATTTTACTTCTACAAATGGAGCCAGGTATTTATGGTGGTGTGTATGTTTTAGATTATGAGTTTATGTTAAAAGTTGATAAACTTTCTTTATTTTTTGCTTATGTTTTTAATTTAATTGGATGCATTGGATTATTATATACTCTACATATTAATGATCGCTTACAGATCTTTGCTGGCTTGATGTATATCTCTTGTGGTTTGGGTATCGTTTTTGCATATGATCTTCTTACTTTTTATCTGTTCTGGGAAGGTTTAGCTGTCTTTGCCGTCCTATTAGTAATATCCAATCGTAACAAATTAGCCTATTATTCTGCCATCCGTTATACACTAGTTCACATAGTAAGTGGACTTGCTTTATTCTTAGGTTTGCTTTTGATATGGAAAACTTATAATATACACACCATAGACAATTTAAAATCCCTCGCTTATAGTTTACCTTATATTCTGATTTTATTTTCCTTTGCCATTAATGCAGCCATACCTCCCTTAAATGCTTGGTTACCTGATGCTTACCCTAATGCAACTATTTATGGATCCGTATTCCTAAGTGCTTTTACTACCAAAAGTGCTGTATATGCTTTGATAAGGGTTTTTCCTGGTGAATACATACTTGCCATAATGGGAGCTATTATGGCTTTTTATGGAGTCGTTTATGCAACCTTAGAAAACAACCCAAGGAGACTACTTTC
>CALLJI010000189.1 GCA_938091475.1 uncultured Caldimicrobium sp.
CTCTGGATACTATCCCCCGAATAAAAAAATTAAAAGTTAAGGGGGGTATATGAAAAAAGGGTTAGTGCTTCTAATTTTGGGTTTTATCTTCTTGTGTAGCTTTGTGGTAGAGGATTTATTAGCAGAAAAAATTTTGGCAGAAGTTGGTCCTTATAAATTACATAAAGAGGACTTAGAAGACCTAATGAAAGGTGACCCGCAAGTAAGAGAACTTCTCAAGGTCAAGCCAGAGCTAAAACCCCAAATCCAAAAAAATCTCCTGGAGAGGTGGTTAAACATAACTCTCCTTTCCTTAGCTGCAAGGGAGGAGAAGCTAAATGAAAATCCTGAAATAAAAAGAAAGCTCCTTGAGGCAGAGAACTTAATCTTAGCAGAAAGCTACTTACAAAAGAGGCTTTCAAAGATTAGCATAAAGGAAGAGGAAATGAGAAACTATTATGAGAAAAATAAAGAGAAATATAGTGAACCCGAGCGGGTGCATCTAAAGCATATTTTAATTTTTGTACCGGAGGGAGCTGATAAGCAAACAAAAGAAAAGGCTTTAAATCGAGCAAAACAAATAAAAGCGCAACTATTGAAAGGAGTTAAATTTGAGGAATTAGCTAAGCTTCACTCCGATGACACAGCTTCCAGAGAAAAGGGAGGTGATTTAGGGGTACTTAGAAAAGGTGAAACCCTTCCAGAGTTTGAAGAAAAGGTATTTAAACTTAAAGTGGGGGAGATTAGTGATCCTATTTCTTCTCCCTATGGATATCACATAGTAAAGGTAATTAAAAAGCTTCCACCTACTACACTCCCTTATGAGAAGGTAAAGGATGAGGTAAGAGAGGATCTAAAAAGAGAAAAAGAAAGAGCTCTTTTGGAAAAAGAAATTGAAGAGTTAAAGCAGAAATTTTCTCCCAAGATATACTAAAAGTTTTATGGATACTTAGGGATGAGGGACAAAATAAAACTGCTTAAGAAATATTTGGAACATAAAGATGAAGCTCTTTTTTTGGATATTGAAACTGAGGGACTTTCAAAGGAGAGAAATGGGATTACCCTTATTGGGTTGTACAAGAAAGGGCGCTACTTTGCTTATGTGAGAGGCTTTAATTTTGAAAAAGTCCTTTTCCAATTAGCTACTTCTCCCTTTTGGATAACCTTTGGTGGGGAGAATTTTGATGTTCCCTTTATCAAGAAAACCTTTCCGGGGCTGGATTTCCCTAAGTACCATCTGGATTTGTATCATTATACACCCCTAATAGGAATAAAGGGAGGTTTAAAGAAGGTAGAAAAAGCCTTAGGGCTTGAGAGGAAAACTGAGGGTATGAATGGGTATCATGCGGTGAAACTCTGGAAAAAATGGCAGGAGGAGCAAGATAGAGAGGCTTTAAAAAACCTTATTCTCTATAATAAAGAAGATGTGGTAAATTTAAAGATAATACTTGAATATATTTTAGAGAAAATAATGAAGGGTAGAGGAGGATCTTCCCTATGAAGAAGCTAGCAACATACAAAATTGTCGCCTTATTATTGGTAGTTTTTGCCTTGGGTCTTTTTGCAAGAGAGCTCTATCAGCATTTAAATCTCTTTAATGCCAGAGGGGTTATAGCAGAAGATGGGCGTCTTATACAAGATGAAAACACACAGCTTGCTCAGAAAATTTCTCAGGCCTTTTCCTCTATTGCTGAGAGAAGTGCACCAGCCATAGTCTACATCGAAACAGAGAGAGTGGTAACCTCTACCCCTCATCCCTTTCCCTTTGACTTTTTTGGGGATGAGTTCTTCAAAAGATTTTTTTCGCCTCCTAAATATAGAGAAAGAGGAGCCGGGTCTGGCTTTATTATCTCTAAGGATGGATATATTGTAACTAACAATCATGTGATAGATAAAGCGCAGAGGATAACGGTAAAGCTTTTAGATGGTAGAACTTTTCAAGGAAAGGTAGTGGGGACAGATCCCTTTTCAGATGTGGCAGTAATTAAGGTTGAAGCTCAAGGTCTTCCCACCCTTCCTTTGGGTAATTCAGATTTAATTAGAGTTGGGGAATGGGTAATTGCCATTGGAAATCCCTTTGGGCTAACTCATACTGTAACGGTAGGTGTAATTAGTGCTAAAGGAAGAAGCGGTATTGGAATCACAGATATTGAGGACTACATTCAAACGGATGCTGCTATAAACCCTGGAAATTCTGGGGGACCTCTTCTAAATTTAAAAGGCGAAGTCATAGGGATGAACACTGCTATTTTTTCTCGTTCAGGCGGGTATATGGGAATTGGATTTGCCATTCCTATTAATATTGTTAAGGCAGTGGTAGAACAAATAAAAACCCATGGAAAGGTAGAAAGAGGATGGTTAGGAGTAATTATACAGGATCTCACTCCCTCCTTAGCCAAAGAGTTAGGCATTAAGGTTAAAGAAGGAGTCTTGGTAACAGAAGTTATTCCTAACTCCCCTGCTGCTAAAGCTGGCCTTAAAGAAAAGGATGTTATTCTTAGTGTTAATGGAAAACCAGTTAAAACAGCCTCTGAGCTAAGAAGTCAGGTTTTACTCCTCAGACCAGGTTCAAAGGTAGAATTAGAAATTTTAAGAGGTGAGGAAAAGAAAAAGGTTACTGTGATTATAGAGACCCCTAAGGGGGGGTATATAACCTCTAAAGCAGAGAAAGAAGAATTAGAGAATATTTTAGCAGAATTTGGATTAGCTATTTCAGATATTACACCAGACTTAGCCAGACGCCTGGGAATTCCTCCTCAAATAAAAGGTGTGGTCATTATAGATGTCTATCCAGATACTCCAGCCGAGTATGCGGGACTTCGCCCAGGATTAGTGATTGACGAGGTAAATAAAAAACGCGTGAATAATTCCGTAGAATTTTTTGAAGTCTTTAAAGAGGCCAAGGAGAAAAAGAGGCTCTTACTCGGTATAAAGACTGCAAGAGGAAGATATTATGTAACCCTCTCTTTAGAGTAATCTTTAGAAGATGAAAAAAGGGATAATTTATTCCTTTTTATTTTTCTTTTGTTATGCCTCTTTACTCTTTTCTGCACCAATTAATAAGATTGTAGCGGTGGTAGGAGAAGAGGTGCTTACTCTTTACGAATTAGATGAGATAGTAAAGGCTATTTATCAGCAAATTCCAGTAAAAGACCTCTCTCCTGAGGAGGTGGAAAAGGTCAAGGAAAAATTAAGAAGGGAGGTATTAGAGCAATGGATAGAGGACACAGTGATAGGTTTAGAAGCTAAAAAATATGGAATAAAGGTGAGTGAGGAGGAAGTGGATGCTTTTTTAAAGGAAGAATTAAGCGAAAAAAGAGGGAATCTTACTCCTGAGGAGAGGGAGAAACTTAAGGATAGATTAAAAAAAATAAAATTTGTTCAATTTATTGTGAGAGAAAGGGTAGTAATTTCAGAGGAAGAGCTTAAAAGTGCCTATCAAGAATTTGTCAAAAATTATGATCCAACTCCTAAGTATAAGCTTGAAGTGCTGGTAATAAAAGAGGAACTCTTGGTGAAGGAACTTTATGAAAGTGCCCTAAGGGGTAAACCTTTCCAGGAGCTTTGGCAAAAAAATGTAGAGCTTACCCAATACCTTAATGAAACCTTTAAAGAGGAGGAGCTTGACCAGCAACTTAGAGAAGAGATTAAAAAATTGAAGCCCGGAGAGGTTTTAGATCCAATAAAAAGGGGCGAGGGATATCATTTAATAAGGCTTGTAAAAAAAGAAGAGGGTTTACCACCTTCCTTTGAAGAGGTAAAAAAAGAGCTCTATGAGGAGCTTTTTCAGCGGAAGGCCAGAGAATATTTAGAGAAGTGGATTAAAGAGCTAAAGGAAACCAAGTTTATAAAGATTTATTTATAAGGGTTGTGATCTTTACACTCCCTGCTCTCATTTTAGACAAAAGTCAAGCCAAAGAAATAGACCTCTTAGTTTATCTTTTAACGCCCAAAGGCAAAATTTGTGCTGTAGCCAAGGGAGCTCAAAAATCTAAGAAGAGATTTTTAAATTTGTTAGAAGATCTCACTTATGTGAGAGCACACTTGCGAAAGCCCCAAAAGGGAAAAGGGTTAATCTTGGAAGGCGTGGATTTAATTTATTTACCAGAAAGCCCTCGTAGGGACTTAAAAAAATTTTATTTTTTTTCATACATAGCAGAGACTTTGACTTATACTTATCCACCCTTTTTAAGGGGAGAAGATTTTCTTTTTATAGTAAGATTCATTGAGGAGTTGGACAGGAGTGAAATTTCTATGCAGGAGAAATTTTTTTGGGATTTTAAGTGGTTGCAAATCTGTGGACTTAAACCTCATCTTGAGCGATGCCTAAGTTGTGGAGATTCCCCTAGAAAGATCTTTTATTTTTCTATTCCACGAGGTGGCATTCTTTGCCATAACTGCAAGGAGGACTCAGCAAAATACCTAACCTTTAATCAAATTGACCTTTTAAGAAAGGTTGTTAGAATAAAAACACTTGAGGATTTAAGGGAAGCTATGTCAAGGGTAACCTTAGAGGAGATCAAGGGAGTCTCATCTCTTATGAAACAATTCTTTCTCTTTCATTTTAATTGGGAGCCCAAGTCTTTAAAGGTTATGGAGGAAAGTTATGCCCTTGGATAAGGATTTGGTAAAGAGCCGTTTTGAAGAGGAAAAACAATATGTACTGGAAGGGCTTCAGGCAAAGGAATCTTGGCGGTTGTTTAAAATTATGGCTGAGTTTGTAGAGGGATTTGA
>CALLJI010000190.1 GCA_938091475.1 uncultured Caldimicrobium sp.
GGGAATAATAATTAAGGCCACTTCTTAAAATTTCGCCAAAAACTACCGCTTTTTGGTATTCTCTCAGATCTCCGATGGGAGTAATTTTCCGTCGGTCTTCGTAGGTGCGAGGAAGATAAAAGAGGGCATCCTCTATGGTAGTTACGCCCCTTTTGTATAATTTTTTAAAAAGTTTAGGACCTATGCCCTTTATATTGTCAATGGATTTAGAGAGAATTTCTCTATGCCTCTTGTAGGTTTCAAGATCTGGGATATCCTCCTTAGAATAGGAGATAGGGAAATCACCTAAGGGTGGATTATTTAAAAGTTCTTGCAATTTTATAAGACGTTCCTTTTTTTCCTCTAAGGGAGCCTTATCAAAATTAACACAAAGGTTTTCTAATCTCTTGAGGTAATCCTCAGGTAATTGATTTTCCGCATTTTTTAGCAATTGAAGAAAGGTTTTTTCTGGCTTGCTTTTCGCAAGTAGGCTAAAATTATGCTTACTTAGAGATTCGATGATTTTCAGAAAATTAGATATCCAAGCTTCCATTTTTAAATACTTAAATATTAACGGGTAAAGCTAAATCTAAAGGATTAAAAAGCTCTTTCAAGAGGAAAATTTTTGGTAAATTGCCGTGTTTGTAGGCACCCTTTAGGAAGATTTTAGCCTTCCTTTGAGCCTCACCAAGTAACAGCAATTTCTCTTCAGGTTTAAGAATATGTTGATACTTTCTAAAAACTTTGATGAGAGCTTTAACTCTGTAAAAATCTAATCCCTTGGTAGAGGAGAGTTGATCTTTCCTTCCTCCGCTTTTGATAACCAAAGGTTCGTTAATGAGTCCAATAGGATAAAAGAGTGCCACTCTTAACCAAAATTCGTAATCCTCACAAAGAGGAAATTCTTCATCAAAGTATCCAACCTTTTCAAAAATCTCCTTTTTCATAAGTACTGTAGATATAGAGACAACGCAGAGTTTCACAGCTCTATCTAAAAAGAACCCATTAGCCTTGGCGTGATACTTCTTAGGATTTATCCTTTTTTCTCCTTTATACCAAACTTCTTCACTTTGAACAATTTTATACTGAGGATAATGGATTAAAAAACTTACCTGCCTTTCAATTTTATCTCTTACGAAAATATCATCACTATCTAAAAAGGCTATAAACGCACCTTTAGAATGGAATAGCCCTCGGTTTCTGGCAAAGGAGGGACCAAAGTTTTTGGGTAAGCGTAAATATTTTAGTTTATATTTAGTTACAAGCCAAGGGGTTTTATCCCTTGAACCATCATCAACTACAATGAGCTCAAGGTTGGGGTAGCTCTGATTTAAAACACTCTCAATAGCTTTAGGTAGGATATAAGCTCTATTATAAGTGGGAATTATCACACTCACCAGAGGGTCCATAGAAGGCAAAAATTACTTAAACCTCCTAAATTAAGAGTTTAAGCTTAAACCTTTTTGAGGATTATTATAATCTATTTTAAATAGGTTTGAACTTGCTTTAAGAACTCGGAGCAATGAGGGATATTCTTAGTGACAAGAGGCCTGCCATTGTTTTTTATGACCAGATTATTGTAGGGGCAGTGATTATCCCAGCCAAGTTGTAGGGGCGGTTCACGAACCGCCCCAAATCTGTAGGGGCACGGCACCGCCGTGCCCAAAAGGGGTTTATCGTAGGGGCTGGGCTTGCCCCAGCCCGAAGGTTTTAAAACCCATTTCGGGCAGCCGCAAGGGCTGCCCCTACATTTTTTTTTTTGAATTTCGGGGCAATTCTTGAATTGCCCCTACAAGTGATCATCGCAGGCTAAAGCCTGCGGCTACCATTTTTATCCCTTGGGCACACCAAGACGAGCCCCTACAAATTTTTCCGATTTTCCAAAAGTTTTAAAATTTAGGGGCACGGCACAGCCGTGCCCAAAAGATTTCATCGGTAGGGGCAACTCACGAATCGCCCGTACCCCTAATTTCCTAATTTTCAGGAAAAATCTCCAAAAAGGTTGATCAATAGAATTTCAACTTCAATAGGATTTCAACTGGTTATCCCTCATTAAATTTTACTTTTACAAATCCAAAACCAATCGTTTCATCACCACCAAACTGAAGAACTATCTCGTTATTGGTGGCGCTACCAGTGCCAGAGTGTGAATTACTGTTTCCAGAAAATAACTCTTTTAATTCTTCTTTCGCATTTATGTCATCCCTATCACTTACGAATACAAGGCTGTAAAAGATCGCCTCAGATGGAATTAGTTCCAAAGTAAAAAGGGCTCCAGTTTTCACAGTGCCAGTAGTTTGGTCAATTTGTATCCTCGTCCTAACCTCTACAGCGTAGTTTACCATATCAGTAAAAACATTATCAGATACTATAGCAAATCTCTCACTCAGTGATGGAGAAACCAGGGTGTTAGGAATACATTCTTTTATCTTCTCAATGTTGCCCAAAGAGTATCTATTATTCTCAACTTCAAAAACAAATTCCTCAAGCGCCACTTTATTTCCCTCAAAAATTAACTTTGAATTTTCAGAAACGATGATCTTTAACTTTTCAGCCTCATCCTCAAGCGCAGGAATTTCAATCTCAAGGTTTCGACCTATACTTTGTAACTCCTCTTTAAATCGCTTTAGCACAAGAGGGCAAGTAATCCAAGCGAAAGCTCCCATAACACTGCGCAGAGGATACAAAAGTATTTTGGCATCAGTAAAAGCTATCAGTGATGCACCTTCACTACCCTCCTCACCTCCAAAAATCTTATTAACCAACGCTTCGTCTTGCCATCTCCTACGGGCAAACTTTCTAAATACCCCTTTAATTCCACTTCCAGCCATTATGGGAAAGTTAGTATGCCTCTCCCTCTGGATGGGCAAATCAATATAGGACACACTGGTGCCAGCCCCCATATGCAGAGGAGTAAGGGTGTAATAAGTTAGTAATGCATAATCTTTATACATATCCTACCTCCAAAGCTTATATGTTTTTTATCAATATCAAATTAGAACCTATAAAGTGATCTTCAATCTCATAAAAATCTACTATATTGTTAAACCTCCTCTGAGAACCCTCTATGTAAATTACACTACCTGGCTTTATAGCACGGATAGTTTTATTTTGGTATTTTCTGTAATGCTTCGAGGAAATTCCAGCTATCACATAACCTCCCACGGACCCAGTAATAAAGGGAAAGCGCTCGATTATATTTTTCATTGTCCCTCTACCCTCTGTGGGCTCTTCGTTTTCTAAAAATAGACCTGGAGTTAGGAATAATATTTTATATCTATTAAAATCACCAGTTGGTCTATTGAAATCTTTAAACAAATTCGTAAAATCATCTATCTCTACTGTGTATACCGCTGTTCTTGTCTCACCCCCTAATTTTAAGATAGTAGGAGTTTTTTTGAAATATTTAATTAGGTCATCATCACTTCTGATATTCTTACGATAGAGTGGAGA
>CALLJI010000191.1 GCA_938091475.1 uncultured Caldimicrobium sp.
AACCAAAATCCGGGATGGACAAGTGCTTGGATTGATAGGCTTTGGTGCCTCTAATCATTTAGTTTTAAAAATGACAAAAATTTTGTATCCCAAGACTACCCTTTTTGTTTTTGCAAGAAATCCCAAGGAAAGAGAATTAGCCCTCACTTTGGGAGCTGATTTAGCTTTGGACCTCTACGAGGCGCCCCCTGAATTAGTAGATGCCTTCATAGATACAACTCCAGTTTGGAAACCTCCCCTTTTTCTTTTAAGGTATTTGCAACCAGGAGGTAGATTAGTCATAAACGCTATTAGAAAGGAAGAGATAGATAAAGAGTTTTTACTTGAGCTCACCTATGAGCGAGATCTATGGTTAGAGAAAGAGGTTAAAAGTGTGGCCAATATTACAAGAAGGGATCTACAAGAGTTTTTAGATTTGGCTATAAAATATAAGCTTGAGCCAGAGGTTTAAGTTTATCCCTTTGAGGAGGCTCTACAAGCCCTTTTTGATTTGAAAAATCGGAAAATTAGAGGTGCAAAGGTTTTAAAAATTAGCTGACGGAGGCGTTATGACGCTACATAGTTTTACAGAGGAGCAGGGATTACTCATAGATTTAGTAAAGCGCATAGGAGAAGAGTACATAGCTCCCTATGCTTTAGAGTGGGATGAAAAGGAACAGTATGATCCTTTACCTATGAGAGCTTTGGCTGATGCAGATTTATTTGGAATTATCGTGCCGAAGGAATATGGTGGTTTAGGAATGGGTGTCTTTGAAATGGCTTTAGCAGTGGAATATCTCTCTTATTATTGTGCGGGGGTTTCTACCACCTTTGCTGCCTCATTTTTGGGAGCCTATCCTATTATTCTTTTTGGAAATAAGGAACAAAAGGAAAAATACTTGCCGGAAATTGCAAAGGGCAAGAAACTTCTTGCTTTTGCCTTAACAGAGCCACAAGCGGGAAGTGATGCCTTTGCTATAAAGACCACTGCCAAAAGAGAGGGTGATTTTTACATACTAAACGGAGTTAAACAATGGATTACTAACGGAGGCATTGCAGACCTTTATGTGGTGATTGCTTTAACAGATCCTACTAAAGGGCCAAGGGGGGCAAGTGCCTTTATTGTGGAAAGGGGTGATCCTGGTTTTTCCTTTGGAAAAAAGGAACGGAAACTTGGTTTAAAGGCTTCAGTTACTACCGATCTCATCTTCAACGATTGTAAAATACCTAAGGATAGACTTCTTAGCAAAGAGGGAATGGGTTTTATGGTAGCTTTGAAAACCTTAGATTATGCAAGATGCGGTGCCGGTGCACAGGCTTTGGGTATAGCGCAGGCAGCTATAGATGTAAGTATTAAACATGCCAAAAGGCGTATTCAATTTGGTCAACCTGTTTATCAATTTCAGGCGGTTAGCCATACCTTTGCAGAGATGGCTATGCGCTTAGAAGCCTCAAGGGCATTGGTGTATTCAGTAGCTAAATACATTGATAGTGGAGCAAAGGATTTCTCAGGAGCCTCTGCTATGGCCAAGTGTTTTGCCACAGATCAGGCTATGTGGATTTGTGAAAGAGCCATTCAAATGATGGGTGGTTATGGTTATATGCGAGATTATCCTGTGCAAAAATATTTCAGAGATGTAAAGTGCCTGCAAATCTATGAAGGTACAAATGAGATTCAAAAAAATATTATAGCCAGAGAATTAGCCAAGCTCTATAAATAAGGGGGTTTTGAATGGACAAAGTTATTGTCTGTATTAAGGGTGTGCCTAAACCTGGAACAGTTAAAGTTGATCCAGAGACCCATACCTTAAAGAGGGAATCCGCAGAGTTAATTTTAAACCCTATGGATAGAAGTGCCCTTGAGATGGCTATGCGCCTCAAAGATAAATATAACTGTGAAGTAGTTGTAATCACTATGGGTCCTCCAAATGCAGTTCCCCTCTTAAGAGAGGCTTATAGTCTTGGTGCTGATAAGATGATTTTACTTTCCGATAGACTTTTTGCAGGTTCAGATACCCTTGCTACAAGTAGAGTTTTGGCAAGGGCTATTTCAAACTTAAAACCCTTCAGTTTGGTGCTTATGGGATTAAAATCAATTGATGGAGAGACAGCCCAAGTTCCTCCAGAGACAGCCTCTCTTCTTGGTCTCCCTTCAGTAACAAATGTAAAACAAATTTCTGTAGAGGGAGAAAAAGTCATTGTAGTGAGAGAGACAGATTACAGCGAGGAAGAAATTGAAGTAGACCTGCCTGCAGTTTTAAGCGTTACCCCATATTTAGATTATTATCGTCCCCCTTCTTTTAAAAGAATGTTAGAAGCAAGAAAGCTTGATCCACTAATATTAAGCGCTCAAGATTTAGCACTGCCTGAGGAGCTTTTAGGTTTAAAGGGTTCTCCTACACAAGTACATTCAGTTTTTGAGAAAAAGATTATGGAAAGAGGTGAAATTTGGGAAGGTAGTCCAGAGGAGTTAGCTAAGAGATTGATTGATTTGCTCAAAGAAAAAGAGATTTTTAAAAATTAAAGGGGAGGAAAAAGTTTATGGAAGAGATAATAATTGCATACGGGGAATATAACAATGGTAAACTACATCCAGCCAGTTTAGAAATTTTAACCCCCCTTTATGATATTGCTGAAAGGTTAGGAAAGAAATTGGTATTATTGCTTTTGACAGAGGACTTTGAAAGAGCCCAGAGCCTTCCTGAGCTGAAAAAGGCACTTTGTCATTATGTTTGGATAGTGAGTGCTCCAGAATTAAAGGACTATAGAGATGATCTATATAGTGAAGTCATAATTGAGTTAAGTAAGAGGGAAATGCCCTATGGGGTATTTTTCCCTGCTACCTTTCAAGGTATGTCTCTTGCTCCACGCATAGCGGGAGCCCTCCAAGTAGGTTTGTGTGCCCATGTCAATGATTTGAAGTTAGAAGGGGATAATCTATTAATGTTTAGACCGACCTATGGAGACAACATTATAGCAAGTCTATATTCAACCACTATACCCATAATGGCAACTCTCTCCTTAGGCGCCTTTGTAATTAAGGAAAATCCTTTTTCTCCTCAAATTTCAAAATACGAAATGCCTCCAGAGTTTAAATGGCAGAGTAAAATGAAAATTAGAAAGAGCAAACCTTTGATCAAAGAGCCAAGTAGATTGAGTGTTGCCAAGATAGTTTTGGCAGGTGGAATGGGTTTAAAAACAAAGGAAAATTTAGCACTCTTGAGGGAATTAGCGAAAGTTCTAAGGGCTGAGGTTGGAGTCACAAGACCTCTTTGTCATGCTGGGTGGGCCAAAGAAGAGGAAATGATAGGTGTAAGTGGAGTTAGTGTTAGGCCAAAGCTCTATATCGGTTTTGGCATCTCAGGAGCTATTCAGCATACCCTTGGAATGGAAAATTCTGAATTTATTATAGCAGTGAACACGGATAAAGAGGCTCCTTTAGTGAAAATGGCACATCTTTCTCTTATTTGTGATGCGGGAGAACTTATTAAATCCCTTTTAAAACAGCTAAGCAGAGAGAGCAATTAAGGATTTAAAGCGTTTTTTGATTCTTTTTATGTGATCCCCTTCCCAATAGAGTTTATCACAGTTTGGACAATAGTTGAATTCCTCATATCTTTCCCATACCTTAGGGGGGATTCTTTCCTTAAAATCTTCCTTTTT
>CALLJI010000192.1 GCA_938091475.1 uncultured Caldimicrobium sp.
TCTTTTAATTCCCTTACAATGGCTTCATTATAAGTCTCTCCCTCTTCAACCTTTCCACCTGGGAATTCCCACAATCCCCCTCTCTTTTTATGTAAAGGTCTTCTTACCAAGAGAATTTTGCCATCCCTTTCTATAAAAGCAGAAACTACCTCTTTCATTTTTACCTTGAGAGTCTTTGAAGAAACTCTTCTGCCAAATTTTTAAAGGCTTCACTTACCTTATGCTGAGGTTCGTAATCCAATATAGGCTTTCCAAAGCTTTGGGCTTCACTCACCCGAACACTTCTTGGAATAACACTCTGGAAAAGAATCCACTTAAAGTGCTTTTTTACTTCCTCTGCAATTTCGTAGGTTAATCTATTTCTGGAATCATACATCATAAGTACCATTCCAAAAAGTCTAAGCTCTGGGTTGAAAAGATCTTTTATTTTCCTAATGGTTCTTACTAAGAGAGAAAGACCCTCTAAGGCATAGTATTCACATTGTAGCGGAATAATTACTCCCTGGGAAGCGGTAAGTATATTTACAGTAATTAAACTCAAAGAAGGGGGTGAATCTATAAAAATAAAATCAAAAAAAGAAAGTAAAGGCAGCCCCTGAAATTGAGAATTTTGAAAAAGCTCTTTTAAAACAAATTCTCTCTCTTCAAGTTCTGCTAATTCTAACTCTAACCCAACCAAATCTATGGAAGAGGGTAGAAGATATAGCCCTGGAAAGACTTCTATAATGTATTTTTCACAGCTTTGATCAATCATAGCCTGATAGACACTTTTCTCTTTCTCTACCTTTACACCCAAACCGCTACCAGCATTAGCTTGGGGGTCACAATCAATGAGCAGTACCTTGTAACCCTTCAAGGTAAGTGCTCTGGCTAAATTTACAGTAAGTGTGGTCTTCCCTACTCCACCCTTTTGATTAATAAAGGCAAAAATTTTAAGAAAATTGTCCTTCATTTAAAAAACCAACTTATCTAATAAAACAATCAAAAAATAAATAATACTAATAAATCCATTTACTGTAAAAAAGGCTTTATTAATTTTAGAAAGATCCTTCTCCGAAATGAGGCTATGTTCATACACAAGAAACAAAGCTAAGAGAGATAGCCCTAAAAAGTAAAACCATCCTGCTTCAGGATAAAGGAATCCAATTCCCACGAGAGAAAAAAAGGTAATTAAATGGAAAGCCTTTGCAATGTGAAGAGCCCTTTTGATACCAAAGCGAACAGGTATGGATTTTAATCCCATTTTCAAATCAAAGGCATAATCTTGCAAACTATAGAGTATATCAAATCCAGCCACCCAAAAGGCCATAGCAACTCCAAGTAGTAAAGCCTCTTTAGAGACAGTCTCGTTTAAAGCCACATCTACAGCTACTGGTATTAATAGATACACTAAGCCCAACACCAAATGAGGATAATAGATAAATCTCTTTGCCAGGGGATACAAAAAAAGAAGAACTATTACTACAGGACTTAAATAAAAGGCTAATTTATTTATTAGATAACAGGCCACCAGAAAAAGACCAAGAAAGAGGACTAAGAGAATTTTTAATTCCCAATCTTTCACTAAGCCTGTTACATGGGGCCAGGAGCTGGTGCGTGGATTTTTTTCATCAAAGGTCTTATCTAACCATCTATTAAATACCATACCAGCTGCTCTGGCAGACACTAAGGCAAGAAGAATTAAATAAATCTTCTCAGCCTTTGGCCAATCTTTCATAAGAATTACTACACTTGCCAAAGCAAAGGGCAAGGCAAAAATGGTATGCTCAAATTTTATAAGCTCTCCATAATATTTTAATCGCTCCCACATAGCCCTCTTCCTCTTTATACAATATTTTGCACCTGTTCTCTGATTTTCTCTACTAATTCCTTAATCTCCACTGCTCTGAGCGATATTTCTGCAGACTGAGCCTTGTTAGAAAGAGTAGTAATCTCTCGCATAAGTTCTTGACAGAGAAAATCAAGTTTCTTACCAGGGTTAGGTGTACTAAGAAGATGAAAGGCTGTGTTTAGATGAATGGTCAATCTATCTAATTCCTCACTAAAGTCTATCTTATCAAGCAGGATGGATATTTCCTGATATAGTCTTGTCTCATCCAGTCTACCCTGAAATTCCTTTAAAAGTTTTGAAACTCTCTCCTGCATTTTCTTAATGTTTTCCTCTTTGATTTTCTCTTTTAGTGTTGCTATCTCAGTTAGCTTGGAGTGGATAGAGGAAAGGTATTCACTTATTTTCTCCTTTAGAGAAGATCCCTCAAGGAGCCTTGAATTTTTTAAATCTTGTAAAGCCTCCTCAAGGGCTGGGTTTACCTCCTCCCATAATACCTCCAAATCCTCCTCTCTTTCCTCTATGAGCACTATTTCTCGGAATTGAAGAATCTCTCCTAAGGTTATTTCACTTGTGAAACCTAAATGCTCACTTAACACCTTAAGATTATCCCTTAACTTTTGAGCTAATTCTAAATCGAATAATACTTCTCTTCCTTGAGGAGATAAGCCATAAATTTTTAATAAAATCTCAATTTTTCCCCTCTCAAAAAATTGAGCTACCTTTCTCCTCATTCTCTCTTCAAGAAGGATATATCGCCTTGGTAGTTTAAGACTTATCTCTAAGTATCGATGATTTATAGATTTTGCAAGACAAAAAATTTGGAAATTTTCAAGCTGGTGATAAGCCCTGCCAAAACCTGTCATACTCTCCATAGTCTCTATGCATCCTCCAAAAATGTTTTAATTCTATCTTCAATTTCCTTAATCTCCTTAGGGTGAAACCATTCAATATCCTTTTCTTTCTTAAACCAAGTGAGTTGACGCTTGGCATAAAGTTTACTCTTTTTTTGAATTATTTTTATAGCTTCCTCTAAGCTAAGTTTATTCTCCAGAACTTCACTTAATTCCTTATAACCTATGGCTTTAATTTTTACAAAAATTTCTCTTCCAAACCTTTCTAAAAGTGACTTAACTTCCTCTAACCACCCTTCATTAAGCATTTTTAAAACTCTTGCCTCAATTTTAGCGTAGAGTTCTTCCTTGGGTAAGGAAAGACCGATTTTTAGTATGGGATATCTTTTTTTACTGAAAAAGGGCGTCTTTTTGTGAAATTCAGAAAAGGGTAGACCTGTTGAATATATCACTTCTAGAGCCCTTATAATTCTAATTTTATCCTTGGGATGAATTTTTTGGGCATACTCTGGATCCAGCCTCTTAAGTTCTTCGTAAAGTGT
>CALLJI010000193.1 GCA_938091475.1 uncultured Caldimicrobium sp.
ACACAATTTTTAACAGGAGTAAGAACAGAATTAGTTCTTCAGGGTATTTCCTTGGTCTTCCTCTTCGTTGTTTTTCTGGTGGGTGTTCTTTGTAAAATTCCTTAATAAGTAAATAAATCTCCTTCGGGCTAATTGTAGTTAAAGTTCTTTCGTACCGCATAGGGATATTTTATCATTAAAAATTAATATAAAAATTATTAGAAATTAGAACTATATAGCCTGTTATGAAAATAACAAGTTTTTGAAACATTCTCAATTAATCTTGACAATCCTAAAAATTGCTATATTTTTAGGAAAAATCCTTAGGGAGGGAGAAAAGTGTTTGCAGTAATTAAAAGTGGTGGAAAACAATATGTAGTTAAACCTGGAGATAGATTAAAAGTAGAAAAATTAGAGGGTAAGGTTGGAGACACAGTGGAAATTAAAGAAGTGTTACTTGTAAAAGGAGAGGATGAGCTTAAAATTGGCCACCCTGTCCTTGATTCTGCCAAAGTTGTTGCAGAAATTTTAGAGCAAGGAAGGGCTCCTAAAATAATAGTTTTTAAGAAAAAACCCAAAAAAGGTTATAAAAGAAAAAGAGGGCACAGGCAATATTATACTATGATTGAAATCAAAGAAATCAAAGTTTAAAGGGAGGGATCATTTATGGCGCATAAAAAAGCAGGCGGGTCCTCCAGAAATGGAAGAGATTCAGAATCGAAGCGTTTAGGTGTTAAAAGGTATGGAGGTCAGTTTGTAAAGGCTGGAGAGGTTATTATCAGACAGAGAGGCACAAAATTTCATCCAGGCTTAAATGTAGGTTTAGGAAGAGATTATACTATTTTTTCTAAGATTGATGGTATTGTAAAGTTTGAATATAAGCAAGGAAAAAGAGTAGTTAGCGTTTATCCTTCAGCCTAAAACTTATTCCAATAAGCACGCCTAAGGTCAAGGGTGCCCCTAAAAAGTGGGTCTGGTCCAAATCCACCTTAGGCGGAAGAAAAACCCATAAGTGGAGGTTTAGGTCGCTATGAGTTACATTACTATGAAACAGTTATTAGAAGCAGGGGTGCATTTTGGGCATCAAACCCGGAGATGGAATCCCAAGATGAAGCCCTTCATTTTTGGTGAGAGGAATGGAATTCATATTATTGATTTACAACAAACTCTTAAGTATTTTGACCTTGCCTATGAGTTCACATTAAATCTCACAGCGGAGGGTGGAAAAATACTCTTTGTGGGAACGAAAAAACAGGCCCAGGATGCTATCAAAGAAGAGGCTGAGAGATGCGGAATGCCCTATGTGAATTTCCGCTGGCTTGGAGGGACCCTTACTAATTTTAGAACCATAAGGCAAAGTGTAGAAAAGTTAAAAAGGATTGAAGCCTGGTTTGAGGATGGAACCATTGAGAGATTTCCTAAAAAGGAGCGCCTTAAATTGGAAAGACTAAAGGCAAAGTTGGAGAGAAATTTAGCTGGAATAAAAGAAATGGATACACTCCCTCAGGCTCTATATGTAGTAGATCCTGTACATGAGGAGATTGCGGTAAGGGAAGCAAGAAAACTTGGGATTCCAGTGATAGCTATTGTGGATACTAACTGCGATCCAGATCTCATTGACTATATCATACCTGGTAATGATGATGCTATAAGAGCTGTAAAGCTTATCACTTCAAGGATTGCAGATGCCTGTATTGAGGGCAAAGAGATTTATAAAGAAAAAATGGTAGCTCTAACCGACAAAGAAGCTCAATTTGAAGAGGAAATGTTAAAGTCAGAGGAGAGTAAAGCAGAGGAAATTTTGGAGGAAATCTTTGCAGAGGAAGAAAGGGAAGTTAAATTTGAAGAAGAAGCTGAACGCTTGATAGAAAAAGAGTAAATCCTTTAAAGGAGGCAAGAATGAGTCAGATCTCTTTAGAGCTAATTAAACAATTGAGAGAGCGTACGGCAGCTGGTTTTAGTGATTGTAAAAAAGCTTTGGAAGAGGCAGGTGGTGATATTGAAAGAGCAGTTGATATTCTTAGAAAAAAAGGTTTAGCCATTGCAGCTAAAAGAGCGGCTAAAGAAACTAAAGAAGGAATTGTAGAAGCTTATATACACGCTAATAAAAAGATTGGTGTATTAGTTGAAATTAATTGTGAAACAGATTTTGTTGCAAGAACCTCGGATTTCAAGGAATTTGCACACAATATTGCTATGCAAATTGCTGCCACTTCTCCAGTATGCGTCTCTCGAGAAGAGATGCCCCAAGAGATTTTGGAAAGGGAAAAAAGAATTTATGAAGAACAATTAAGAGAACAAGGGAAACCTGAAAATGTTATCCCCAAAATCTTAGAGGGTAAACTGGAAAAATTTTATAAAGAAAGTGTTTTGTTGGAACAACCTTACATTAAAAATCCTGAAATCACCATTCAAGACCTTTTAAATGAAATCATTGCTAAAACTGGAGAAAAGATAGTAATTAAGAGATTTGCTCGTTTTCAAATAGGTGAATAGCTTTGAGTGAAAGTGAGCTAAAATTTAAAAGAGTGCTTTTAAAACTCTCCGGGGAGGCCCTTTTAGGGAATAAACCTTTTGGCATTGATCAGGAGTTTCTGAAAAGAATAGGAGAGGAACTTAAAGAGGTTCATAGGCTGGGTGTAGAGTTAGCCATTGTCATTGGTGGCGGGAATATTTTTAGGGGGGTTGCAGGAGAGAGAGAAGGCATAAATAGAGCCAGAGCAGACTTTATGGGCATGCTTGCAACCCTGATTAATGCCTTAGCCCTCCAAGATGTTTTGGAAAGAAAGGGAGTTCCAGTGAGGACTATGTCGGCTTTAGAAGTCATTGAGGTTGCAGAAACTTACATCCGGGAAAAGGCTATAAAACACTTGGAAAAGGGAAGAATGCTTATTCTTGCCTGTGGCACAGGAAATCCCTTTTTTACAACAGATACAGCAGCTACTCTTCGCGCCTTAGAACTTGAAGCTGAAATTCTTATGAAAGCTACCAAAGTTGATGGAGTCTATGATAGGGACCCTAAAATCGACCCATCTGCCCAAAAATTTGATGAAATTACCTTTGATGAAGTTATTCAAAGGAATTTAAAAGTAATGGATGCAACGGCTTTTTCCTTAGCCAGAGATCACCATTTACCTATTTTAGTTTTTAATTTATTCAAATCTGGCAATGTAAAAAGGGCCCTTTTAGGTGAAAAGGTTGGAACACTTATCAGAAATTAGGGGGGTCTCTTTATGAAGGAAGCTTTAGAGGATTTGAAAAAAAAGATGCAAAAGACACTGCAAACCCTAAAAACTGAATTATCTCATATTAGAACATCAAGGGCCTCAGTTAGTCTTCTTGAGGGAATAAAAGTAGAGTGTTATGGGCAAAAGATGGCTATTCCCCAGATTGCCACTATAAATGTAGTAGAAGGGAAGGTTCTCATCATTCAGCCATGGGATCCTAACTTAGTCAAAGAGATTGAAAAGGCTATTCTTAAGTCTGATCTTGGGGTCAATCCCACCAGTGATGGTAAAACTATCAAACTTGTTTTCCCTCCTCTTACAGAGGAAAGAAGAAAGGATTTGGTGAAAGTTGCTCACAAATTAGGAGAGGAAGCCAAAATTGCTATCAGGAATCTCAGAAGAGATATTTTAGAAAAATTCAAAACTGCTAAAAAAAATAAAGAAATTTCTGAGGATGAATACATAAAATTGGAAAAGGAAGTCCAAAAGGTGCATGATGAGTTTATAAACTCCATTGATAAGCTTTTAGCTGAAAAAGAAAAAGAGATTCTGACCCCTTAACTTTAGAATGAGCTCTACTTCTCAGGAAATTTCCTTACAGGTCTCGTTACCCCGCCATGTGGCAATCATAATGGATGGCAATGGAAGGTGGGCAAAAAAACAGGGGCTTCCCCGTATTTTAGGGCATAGAAGGGGAGCAGAAGTTGCTAAAAAAATCACTATTAAATCAAGAGAATTAGGTATTCCCTATTTAACACTCTTTGCCTTCTCAAAAGAAAATTGGCAGCGCCCTCGAGAAGAGGTTTCCGCTCTTCTTTCGCTACTTGTAGAATATTTGGATTCTGAACTGCCTACAATGCTTGAAAAAGAGATTAGATTCAAGATGATCGGAGATAGAGAAGATTTTCCCGTAGAAATTCAGAGGAAAATCTTAGAGGTTGAGAAAAAAACAGCCCAATTTAGCCAAATGACCTTAGTTTTGGCTCTGAGCTATAGTGGAAGAGCTGAAATTTTAAAGGCCATAAATGATCTTATTAAAGAGGTCCAATCAGGGAGATTAGGGAAAGTGGAAGTTACAGAGGCTCTTCTGAGAAAATATTTCTATTTCCCTGAACTTCCGGATCCAGATTTACTGATTAGAACCAGTGGAGAGTTGAGGGTTTCCAATTTTTTTCTTTATCAACTTGCCTATACAGAATTTTATTTCACAGACCTTCTTTGGCCGGAATTCACGGAGGAGGAATTTATCAAGGCTTTAGAGGTTTACAAGAGAAGGGAAAGGCGCTTTGGTAAAGTTTATGAATTCTAATTTCTTAAAAAGAACCATCTCTACAGTTATTCTTCTACCACTGCTGATTCTTTTAATTTTAAAGGGGTCATCTACTCTCCTCCTAATTATTCTTTTCCTTTGCCTCTCCATAGCTTGGTATGAATGGGTAAAACTCTTTAACTTCTCTCTTCACTTCTACCTCTATGGTTTTATTCTTCTCCTTCTAAGCCTTTTTTTGCTGGATAAATTTTCTACCCTTTATATCTTTTTTTTAATTTTCTTTTTAGCTTATTTACCTTCAATGTTCAATTTTGAGAGAGAGGCCTTTATAAAGACTTTTTACCCCTTTTTGATTGGATTAATTTATCTTTATTTAAGCTTTGCCTCTCTTAAGCTTTTAATTCAAGGTTATCCTAGAGAACTGTTGCTTTTCCTTTTTTGTGTAGTTTTTGGAAATGACACAGGTGCATATTTAGCGGGTAGAAAATGGGGAAAGTCTCCCTTTTTTCCAGAGATTTCTCCTAAGAAGACCTGGGAAGGTTTTTGGGGAGGGTTAATTTTGGCATTAATAGTAGGAATTTTTTTGAATAAGCTTTATTCCCTTTGGTCTACTCTCTCGCTTATTACCATAGTTTTGATGTTAACCCTTTTTGCGGTTATGGGAGATCTTTTTGAATCCTCCATAAAGAGATCCGTTGGCAAAAAAGATGCGGGTGCGCTTATTCCTGGACATGGAGGAATTCTTGATAGATTAGACGGGGTTTTCTTTGCTTCTCCAATTTATGTTTTTTTCCTTGAGGTATTAAATTATGGAGTGCCCTATAGATTGGGCTTATGAACTTTTACAGAGAGAAGAAGTTCCTGAGCATATTATTCGACATTCAGAGAAAGTAGCTCTTATTGCTCTTCTTATAGGGCTTATTCATTTGGAAAAAGGAGCACCTTTAGATCTAAAAATACTTACTTTGGGCGCTCTTCTTCATGACATAAAAAAGTTTTCAAGCTTAGCTACCGGAGAAAATCACGCTTTAGCAGGATATAACCTTTTAAAAGAGCTTGGATACGAAAGAATTGGGGAGGTGATTTATGCCCATATTTTTCTTAAGCCTCCTAACCCCGGCTCTCCGATCACGGAGGAGGAAATAGTTTTTTATGCAGACAAAAGGGTTAAGCACGACACTATAGTTCATCTTAAAGAGAGATTTAGGGATTTAAGAGAACGCTATGGGCGCACTTTAAAATCTTTGATAAGAATGGCTTTACTTGAGGAAATGACCTTACTTTTAGAGAGGAGACTTTTTAAGAATTTGCCAGTAACTCCTGAAAACTTTCAGAGTCTGCAGGATATCAAGGAGGTAAAGGATGTCCTTAAAAAATGTTTTGAGAGTGGCTCTCCTTGCTGGAGGGACCTCCTCGGAACGGGAGGTCTCCCTAAAGGGAGCTAATGCGGTATATAAAGCCCTGCTTGAATTAGGGCATAGGGTAGAGCTCTTTGATCCTTCCTGTGATCTTCTTAAATTAGCGCAAAGAGCCCAAGAATTTGATTGTGCATTTTTGGTGGTGCATGGTCCTATGGGAGAGGATGGCACCTTGCAAGGATTTTTGGATATGCTTGGTTTACCCTATCAGGGCTCTAAAGTATTAGGAAGCGCTCTTGCTATGCATAAGGGAATTGCTAAAATTTTATACAAAAGAGCAGGACTCCCTGTTCCAGAGGGCATTCTCCTAAATAAAAAAGTCTCTCAAGAAGAAATCACAGAAAAAGCCAAAGCTCTTGGTTTTCCACTTATCATTAAACCAGCTACTCAGGGCTCAAGCGTAGGTCTCTCTTTAATCAGAGAAAAAAAGGACCTAAAGGAGGCTGTAGAGAGAGCCTTTTCAGTAGACAATGAGATATTGTTAGAGGAATACATCCAAGGAAGAGAAATAACTGTCGGAATTCTAGAGGATAAACCTTTGCCAGTGGTAGAAATTTTGCCAAAGGGAAACCTTTTTGATTATGATACAAAGTATACACCTGGTATGGCAGAAGAGATCTGTCCTGCCAGTCTGCCAGAAGATTTAACTATTAAGGCCCAAAATTATGCCCTTTATGCCCACAGAGCACTTTATTTAAGACATTATAGCCGAACAGATATGATGGTAAAGGAAAGTGAAATTTATGTACTCGAAACTAATACCATTCCAGGAATGACTGAAACTAGTTTATTTCCTCTTGCAGCCAGAGTAGCTGGCTATAGCTTTAAGGATTTAGTACAAAAGCTTTTGGAATTAGCTTTGTCACAGCCTTAGCTTTGATAATAGCCTTGCCTTATTTTTTCTGCTTCAATTCCAATGTAAAAGGCGGATTCTTTAAATAGATTTTTAATCGCACCCTCAGGCAAGGTCTCTGCTATTTTTTCCATCTCCATAGCTTGGGTAAGAAGGAAATCCCCCACGGTGGAAGCTGTGGATTCACTAACGGGTGTCTTAGCCATTCGCTCTAATAAGTCTAAGGTAAATTCAAGCTTATCCGAGAGTACTTTAATTTTGGCCTTTTCTGTATCTTTAAGAATTTCTGCACTCTCAAGCTCACGGAGAGCACTTTTGAGATAATCTTCAAAGATTCTATTTCCCTGTTTAGCAATAGCCTCTTTGGTTATAAAGTAACTGTTTTCAATACTTTTAGTCTCTATTTTCATAAAGAGGCCTCCTTTAAACCTTTTAAATATTTTAATCATTTTATCGGCAAAAGTAAAGATTTGGTTAAGAGGAAGGCGATTCACGAATCGCCCCCCAAAAAATGTAGGGGCACGGCACCGCCGTGCCCAAGGGGTTTATAAAACCGCATTTGGGCAGCCGCAAGGGCTGCCCCTACATTTTTGGAATTTCTGAGCAATTCTTGAATTGCCCCTACTTTTCTAATCCTTTGGGCTCAGCATGCTGAGCCCCTACATTTTTATTCTTTTGAGGCAAATCGTGATTTGCCCCTACCAAGATTTTAATTTCGGGTACAGCATGCTGTGCCCCTACATTTTTTCAAATTCAAAAATATTAAAAAAGTAGGGGCACGACATGTCGTGCCCTAAAGGTTTTAAAGGGTAGGGGCGATTCACGAATCGCCCCAAAATTTGTATGGGCACGGCACATCCGTGCCCAAATTGGTTTTATATGTAGGGGCAGGGCTTGCCCCTGCCCTTTAATTGCGGGCAGCCGCAAGGGCTGCCCCTACTATTTTTTGAATTTTTGGGCTCAGCATGCTGAGCCCCTACGGAATTTTTCAATTTTTTGGGGCAAATCGTGATTTGCCCCTACAAGGCACTTCTCGCAGGCTAAAGCCTGCGGCTACCATTTGTTAATCTATTGGGCACAGCATGCTGTGCCCTACAATTTTAAATCAATTACAGCTACCTCTACTTGAAGAGGAGCTCTTAGTATGTTATTTTAATGTAAGGGGATCTCCTGAGTGGTTAAATATTTGTGTAAAAGATCAGTCTCTCTAAAATCCTTAACTTCAATTTTTTTAGCTTTTTTCTTATTTTCTTGTGCACCGAAGGAAAAAATTATAACCACTCTGACGGATTTTAAAGAAAAGCTTTCGGAAAGGGTAAAGGCAAAGCTTTCTCAAGTGCCTTTGGTTAGTAGGTGGGTAAAACTTCCCCCACCACCAAAGGAGCTTTATCAAAGGGTAGAGGAAAAGATTTCTCTTTTAAAGCTCTCCAAAGCTAAGGATTTATATAAAGAGGAATATGATAAAGTCCTTAAGCTTTGGGAGGAGGCTAAGGAAAATTATAAACAAAAATATTATCGGAGTGCGGAAAAGAAATTAAAAACAGTGCTAAGCGAGGCAGAGAAATTACTTGTAAAGGTAGAGGAGTATGAGAAAAACTTAAGGGCGAGGACCTTATTAAGATATAAAACTCTTGAAGATAAGTATTACAGTCAAAATTTCAAAGGGGAAGAAGAGAAAATTAAAGCCAGATTATATCTTTTTAAACTTAAAAATTTAATTGAGCTTGGATATTTTGATGAATTTGAAAAAGAAGCTGAAAACCCCCCTTTCTAATTTAGAAAAGGTTTCTCTTTTTATATCTTCAGGTGCTTTAATTGGTTTTATTCCCCCCTTTCCTGGGACCTTAGGTGCTCTGCAAGGTATATTTCTTTACTGGCTCTTGCAGGATTTTCCCTTTTTCTTACATTTAATTATTGTGATTTTGTTTACCCTCTTGGGTATTTATTCTTCTCAGATGTCCTCTTTTGTTTTGCAGAAAAAAGATCCTGATGAAGTAGTCATCGATGAGATTCTTGGTGCATATTTAGCCTCTTGGGGGAAAAGCGGTTTTTTAGAATTGACACTTGCCTTTATCTTCTTTAGAATAATAGATATAATGAAACCTTTCCCCTTGCGAAGATTAGAAAGATTGCCTGGTGGTTTTGGAATAATGGCAGATGATATCTTAGCAGGACTTTGCACGAATCTATTAGTAACACTTATTGTAATATGGTTTAGGGGATAAAAGTGAGAGGAGCCCTTCTTTTTATAGGTGATGAATTGATGGCAGGAAGAATTCTTAATACTAATGCAGAATTTGCAGGGAAGGTTCTATCTGCTACAGGTCTTACTATTAGAGAAATGGTAACAATCCCAGATGAAGAAGAAATCATTATAAAGACGCTTAAAAGGCTGATTGAGGAATATGATTTTTTGATTGCTTCAGGGGGGCTTGGACCCACTGAGGATGATCTCACACTGGAAGCCCTCTCCAAGACTCTCAACTTAAAGCTTATCCAAGATAAAGCTTTGCTTGAGTCTATTCTTTCTGCCAAAGAATACAAGGGGACTCCGGAGATGGCCATCAGAATGTCCTATATACCAGAGGGAGCTATTCCTCTGGCAGATGCTTCGGATATGGTAGGTTTTTATTTACCTTATCAGGAAAAAATACTCTTTTTTTTACCCGGTGTACCAGAACAATTTCAATTTTTGCTAAAAAATAAAGTGCTTTCCATACTCTGTGCAAAGGAGAGTGAAAGGTTAGGTAAAGGAGCTTGTAAAGAGGAGAGGATTATTAGATCCTTAGTTTTCTTTGATTTGAATGAAACCGATTTAAATCAATTTATAAAGAGCCTCCACCAAAGTGAAGAGATTAAAATTGGTTATTATCCCCTCTATCCTGAAGTAAAGGTAGTACTTTTTGGAATTCAAGAAAGGGTTGAAGATTTGGTTCAGTTATTAAGGGAAAGATTTAAGATGAACTTAGTAAGTGAGGAGGATGAAAGTTTAAAGGTAGTAATAGGTAAAATTTTAAGTTTAAAAAATCAAACATTAGCAACAGCTGAATCTTGTACAGGGGGAATGTTAGCTAGTCTTATTACCAGTGTGTCTGGAAGTTCTCTCTATTTTGAGAGAGGTTTTGTCACCTATACAGAGAAAAGTAAATGTGAGCTTTTAGGGGTTAAAAGAGAGACCATTGAGCAGTATGGTGTATATAGTTATCAAACTGCCTTGGAGATGGCCATAGGCTCTAAAAATATAGCTAAAACTGACTTTGCCTTAGCTACTACAGGGATTGCAGGTCCCACTGGTGGGAGCCCTCAAATTCCTGTAGGTACGGTCTTTATTGCCTTAGCAACCCCTTCTTCAGCTTTTGCTTTTCGTTTTCAATTTACAGGAACGCGTGAGGCGATACAAAAAATAGCCAGTTTCACCGCCCTTGATATCCTGAGGAGGTATATCCTCTATGGTGAGAACTTTTTTAGCTATAGATTTGCCCTTGGATTTGAAAAAAGAGCTCTCTAATCTTAGAAAA
>CALLJI010000194.1 GCA_938091475.1 uncultured Caldimicrobium sp.
TTAACCTTCGGAAAAATACTCTTGTAGAGAGGTTAGAGGTAGTTAAGTTTAAGTTTTTGGCTTCAAAAAAATTAGTTTTGTTTCTCCATAGATTTTACTATTTATTATTTCAAATTTTTCTTGAGGTACATTAAGAGGGAATGAGGCCTTCTCTTCCACTATCAAAAGGGTCTCTTTTTGCAGAAAGGAGTGAGGAATCTCCTTTAGAGTTTTTTCTGCAAGACCCTTTTCATAAGTTGGAGTAATGAAGATAAGATGAAAGCCCTTAAAGTTTTCACCAAGGTGCTTGCTGATCTTAGAAATCTCTTCTGGAAGCCTGAGCTTTAAGATTCTGCTATTATCCATCAAATTTAATTTTTCCAAATTTTTGTGGATAATCTTTAAGCTTAAAGGACTAAAATCTACAAAAATTACATAGTTTGCCCCCCTTGAGAGGGCCTCAATTCCTAAGGCTCCTGTTCCAGCAAAAAGATCAAGGATACACCATCCCTCTAAATTGTGCCCTATAATATCAAAAAGGGCCTTTCTAATTCTACTTCTTAATGGTCTGATAGAGAATTCCTTTGTAGGAGGGGTGTAAAGTTTTTGACCTTTAAATTTACCGCCTGTAATTTTCAAGGATTATTTGAGGTCTCCAAGAGATTTAGCCAATTAGCAGAGAGGGAAAAATAATAGGGATTTAATTGAGGGTGATAGTATTTTCCATAATAGGTTTGAAGAGGTTGAATCCAGGGTTTTTCTTCTTTTGAAGCTATCAAAAAGGCTATCTCTTCACCATAACAAGGAACATAGGTGCGGATGACTTTGACATAGGGGAAGACTTTTTTAATTACTGGATATGCCTCTTTTAAAACCTTAGGGAAATAGATAGGAAGGCTGGCCTGCTGGATGAAAACTCCAAAGGGCTTTAAAACTCTAAAACTTTCTTTATAAAACTCTTCTGTATAAAGACTTTTGGCAGGACCTACAGGGTCTGTGCAATCTACAATGAGTAGATCAAAACTTTCACTCATACTCTCTTTAAGGCCCATCAGACCATCTTTGATTATAAAATCAACTCTTGAATCGTTATAATCACCGCTAATATTATAAAAATATTTCTGAGAGAGCTCAAAAACTAATTTATCAATTTCAAATTGAAGGATTTTTTTTATAGAAGGTATTTTTTGAAGTTCCCTTAGAACACCTCCATCCCCTCCACCGATAATGATGACCTCCTCTGGAGGGGATGGAAGAAGACTTGCAGGCAAAAGAGTAATAGTTTCGTGGTAGATATACTCGTCTTTCTCAGTAAACTGCACAATGCCATCTAAAACTAAAAAGTATCCCCAAGAGGGATTTTTAAGTATTTGAATTTTTTGTATGGCGCGCTCTTCAAAAACTAATTCAACAAGATAGCTATGTCCGAAGTCCTTAAAGATTTTCTCGCGCCACCAAAATTGACCAGTCAAGTTTCCCTCCAATCAGTTTGAGTTAAGCCTCTTGCAATTTCTGCGATACACACCTTTTCAGGTTGAAATTTTTCTTGCAACCCTTGCAAAATGGCATAAGCTTTTTCTTTACAGTCTGCAATGATATCGATAGCAGAATACCCCTTTTCTGGCCAGGTATGTATATAAATATGAGCTTGACCTGAATTTACTTGAGCTGAGACTCCAAAGGGCTGAAATTGATAGCTAATGGCTCTAATATTTTCTTTATTTTCCCGATTTTCCTGGCTATTTAGAGCATAAAGAAGAAACTCTTCTACCTTTTTAGCTTCCGCTAAGAGTTCAAAGGGGGAATTCCAAAATTCCACTACTAAATGATAACTCCAAATACATCGTTTTTGGGCACCTTGCTGGAAAGGGATGAGTTCAAAATTTTCAATTAAGCAGTTAGACTGAAGACCCCTCATAGCTCACCTCCCCCCAGGCAAGGTGCCTGGATTTTTTGAGAATTTTTAATAAAAAAAATCGGGACGGGCGGATTTGAACCGCCGACCCCCCACACCCCAAGCGGGTGCGCTTCCAGGCTGCGCTACGTCCCGATTTTAAAATTAACTTAACATTTCAATAATAAATAATTTTTATCCGATGTCAAGGTCTCAAGAAATGAGCTGTTAATTATGCCTAACCCAAAGGGTTTTAGCTATTTAATTTAGACGAAAAAGGTAGCTGCAGGCTATAGCCAGCTAGAAAAAAGATCATTGTTCCCTTTCCCACATCTAGAGGTAATTAGGGTGTTTAGAGGATTGTGTAGGGGAAACCCTTTCGGGTGCCCGGGATGGAAGGTCTGAGGCAAGCCCTGCCCCTACGAATTTGTGGGCAATTCGTGAATTGCCCCTACGAAATTGGGCAGGGGCAAGCCCTGCCACTACATATAATACCCTTTTGGGCACGGCATTGCCATGCCCTACAATTTTATCGGGGCGATTCGTGAATCGTCTCTTCCTTTTTAAATTTTTTACAATGTGACATTTTAAAATAGTAACCACACCTAAAAATTTCTCTCTTGACAAATTTATTAAAGTTATGTATAAAGTAAATAAAATATTTTTTAAAAAAATAAAATAAAGGAGGGTATGTTATGAAAACTGTGGGAAAGACAAGAAGAGAGTTTTTAAAGCAAGCTGGGTTAGCTACCTTTTTTTTACTTTTCTATAAGAGTACAGCCTCTGCTGCTAAAGCTACTCCCATGGAAAAGCCCGTCTTTGCTTTGAGGGGAGATGGAGCAGTGGTTGTTATTGATCCTCAAAGTGATCAAATCATTGCTAAAATTGCCACAGAAGGCAAAGGTGGAACCTTAGGCTCTATAACTCCTAAAGGCGATCTTCTCTTTGTTGCAAATAATGCCCCAGGTATGAGAACAGTTTCAGTCATAGACACTAAAAAATTAGGTTTGGTCAAAAATATCGAAACCGGTAATCGTCCAAAGCACCCAGTAGTTTCCACCAAAGGTGATTATGTTGCTGTAAATCACTCTGGAGTGGATGAGGGAAAAATAAGGGTTGCCTTTATAGATATTAAGACTTTAGAGGTTGCTAAAACTGTAGAGCTACCTGTCAAGAACCTTGAACATAAAGGCGATTTCAGTATGCATGGTTCTTGGTGCAGTAAGGGAGCCTTATATGCTATTGGAAATTATGCGGATAACGAATTTTATCTGATTTCTTCTAAAAATTTTGAGATACTTTCTACCGTTAAAGTTGATGGAAATCCTCATTATTTTGATTTTAAGGGCAACACTCTTTGGGTAACCGTTGAATTAAATGAACCAAAAACCCAGAACTCAAAGCCCTTAGTATATATCTATAACATTAGCAACCCCTCTAAGCCTACTTTGGAGTCCACTTTGGCAGTAGATTTAACTTCAGATGAAATAGCAGAACTTGCCCGCATTGAAGGGCATCATGGGAATTTTACAAATGATGGAAAATATTTTATTATCTGCAATAGAGGTGCTTCCCCCTTTGAGGGAATTACGATGCAAATTTATGAGGCTAAGACTAGAAAATTGCTTAAAAGTTATCCAGCCTCTATCAAGGGTATTGGGCATGCCTATATCACACCAGACAATAAATTTGCCGTTATCACCCAATATGGGGATAATAAATTAGAGGTTATCAATCTTAAGAATTTTGAAAAGGTTGCCCTAATTGATACTGGTATAGGAAAACATATGGGACATGTAGTTTTTAGTGCCGATGGCAAGAAAATGTATGCCTCCAATAGAGTAGGAGATTCTGTTTTTGTGATTGATACAACCACTTGGGAAATTAAAAAGCGGATTTTAACAGGAGAAGCTGGGCAGGCTCAAGGGCAAGTAGTTAAGGATTTTTACGCAGTATTTGAAAGGGTTAGTTCGCCTGTGTTGAGTTAAAAGTGAGTTATAGAGCCTTTTTAGTTTCTGGCTTCTTAGGAAGCGGGAAAACAACTTTTATCTTGGAGAACCTGCTTCCCTGGTTAAAGGGGGAGCAGGTTTCTATTTTAGTGAATGACTATGGTGAAATTAATTTTGATAAACTAAAGTATTATGAAAAGCGTCTTCAGGTTTTGGGGATTGAAGGCAGTTGTATTTGCTGCACAGCAGGAGAAGCCTTTCTAAATGCCTTGCAGGAGGTAAAAAAACTTTCTCCTACAGTCATAGTAGAAACTTCTGGAGTTTCTGAGATAGATCCCATTTATGAAGCCCTGGAAAGTGAGGGATTTACAGTTGAAGTAGTTTTTACTACCCTTAACTTAGATTTACCTGAAAATCTCTTTACTTCTCCGCTTGTGCAAAGTCTGATTTTTTCCTCCCAGATTTTAATCTTAACCAAAGCCGATCTTATCTCACCAAGAGAGGTGACCAGGAAAATTTCTTATATCACTCCTTATAAAAAGCCCTATTTCATAGCCTACGAGGGAAAGATTAGAGAAAATTTAGAAGAACTCCTATTAATAAAGTCTGATAAAGCAAAGGGGCATCTTCACTTGCCTTACAATCCCTTTTATAGAGATACTTTGAAATTAAAGGGTTTTTATAGTAGAGAAGACATTGAAGGCTTTTTAAAAAGGCTTCCTTCGGAAATTTATAGAGTAAAGGGGGTTATCTCTTGTGTAGAAAGCCCTGTTCCTTTAGCTTTAAATTTTAGTTTTGGCTATATTAGTTGGGAAAAAATGGAAACTACTACTTCTAATTTTCTTGTCTTTATTGGTGTGGTGGATCCAAGGCCTTTTTTTAAGGATTTCCCACCACCCGTAAAGGGTACCAAAAAATTTGAGAGAAAAATGTTTCCTATAAAAGGTTTTGATAGAAGGAATGGGATAGCCTACTTCAATGGAGAGGTTGTTTCAGAATTGAATGCTTTAGAGCGCTTGTACTCTTTAATCCAAGAAGCCAAGGCTCCACTCTTTATCACAAAAGATAAAAGAGCTCTAAACTCTAAATTAAGAGAGAGAGCTTTGACTTTTAGGAGTTTTGAATATTCAAGGCTTTTAAAGTTGAGAGAGAGGATTGAAGCGTATCCAGATGATATAGTTATTTGCTTTGATCTGCCAAGTGGCCTTGTCAGCTGGTTTATAGAAAAGATACCCCATAAAAAATTTCTTCATTTTGGAGAGGAGTATCTTTTACCTTCAGCCTATCTCTCACTTAAAATCAATTCTATAGAAAAAAAGAGGGCACTGTTAGACCTGTTTGAGGAAGGTTTGTATAAGTTACGCATTGATTCGCAAGATGGAGATGAGGGGATTTGAACCCCCGACCTCCGGAGTGCGATTCCGGCGCTCTCCCCCTGAGCTACATCCCCAGGTTTTAAGCTTGAATCTCAACTTTACTTTTTGCTTGATTAAATTTCTCAAAAAGTTTAGATATTTTGTTGGCTGCTTTGTTTTTATGAAAAATTCCTTTACTCACTCCCCTGTGAAGTAAGCTTTGAGCAAGTTTAAGTTGTTCTTCAGCCTTAACTAAGTCTCCAGCGTCTAAAAGAGATAAGAATTTCTTTATCTCCGTTTTTACTCTGCTTTTAAACATACGATTTCTTAATCTTCTCTTTTCACTCTGTCTCCAGGCTTTCTCAGCTGATTTGTGGTGTGGCACTCCTTTTCCTCCTTATAATTTTTATCCTAAATTTAATCCCTAATTTACGGGTTGTCAACTTATTTTGAGAATCTTTCAAAAATTGTAGGGGCTCCCCCTTGCGATGCCTAAAGGGATAAAATTAGTAGTAGGGGCGATTCACTAATCGCCTCCCAAAACTGTAGGGGCACGGCATGCCGTGCCCCCAATTGGGTAGCCCCAAGGGCTGCCCCTACTTTTTTAATTTTTTTTGGGCTCAGCATGCTGAGCCCCTACAGGTTTTAATTTTCGGGCAAATCGTGATTTGCCCCTACAGATTAATCTCGCAGGCTAAAGCCTGCGGATACCTTTTTATGTAAGGACACGGTGGTGCGGAGCCCCCACGTAAAAACTCTTGAGCAGCCTTGTCGGGCCTCTACAAAAATGGGCTGGGGCAAGCCCAGCCCGTACAAATTTGTGGGCGGTTCGTGAACCGCCCCTACAGATGAAACTTTTGGGCACGGCGGTGCCGTGCCCCTACGAATTTTTAGGCGATTCGTGAAGCGCACCTACAGATTAAACCTATGGGCAAGGCGTTGCCGAGCCACACCTGTTTTGAGACAATTGGTAAATAACCCCTACCAGAAGACCTTTTGAGTATGGGTAAGTCCAGCCCCTACATTTTAAAACCAAAATATTTACTAGTTGTAAACTTTTAATTAAAATGGTATATTCCTCATCAAAGCCTATGAGTATTACAAGAATAGAAGTCGGTCTTAAGCCAGGTCTAAGAGATACTCATTCCAATAAAATTCTAAAAAAAATAAAAAGAGATCTTCGCATTGAGATAGAGGAGCTTAACTATTACAGAGTTTATTTGATTGAAGGTAATTTTTCAGAGGAGACAATTTCTCTCTTTGCCGAGTCAGCTCTTTGTGACCCTGTGATAGAGGTTTTTAGTATAAACAGACCTCTGTGGGAGAGATTAGGGATAGAGTTTGACTGGGCTGTGGAAATTGGATATCTTCCTGGAGTCACAGATAATGAAGGAAAAGTGGCTGAAGAGGCTTTAAGTTATTTATTAGAAAGACCAATTAATCCAGCTACTGAAGGGGTTTATTTTGCAAGACTACTTTTGATTAAAGGGCATCTTAAAAGGGAGGATGTTCATAGGATCGCTAAGGATCTTCTGGCAAATGAACTGATTGAAAGATGGTTTATCCTCTCAAGAGAGGAAGCTCAAAGGAAATGGTTTAGTTACCCTCCACCGAGAGTAACAGAATATTTTCCTCCTCTCGTTGAAACCTTTGATTTGTCCTCCCTTTCTGATGAACAACTTATTTCACTCTCAAGAGAGAGACTTCTTGCCTTAAATTTGGAGGAGATGAAGACCATAGTAGAATATTTTTCTAAAAAAGATTTTCTCAAAATAAGAGAAGCCTATGGTCTTACCAAGGAGATTACAGATGTAGAATTAGAAAGTCTTGCTCAAACCTGGTCAGAACATTGCAAACATAAAATCTTTAATGCCCTCATAACTTATAGAGATTTTGAGAAGAATGTTACTGAGGAAATTGATAGTCTTTTCAAGACCTACATAAAAGGAGCTACAGAGAGGATTAGAAAGGAAAAAGGGAAGAAGGATTTTTGTTTATCTGTTTTTGTAGATAATGCAGGGGTAATAAAACTTGATGAAAAATGGGCTTTAGCCTTTAAAGTGGAGACGCACAATAGTCCCTCGGCACTTGATCCTTATGGAGGCGCTTTAACAGGGATTGTTGGAGTGAATAGAGATCCCTTGGGAACTGGAAAGGGAGCAAAATTAATTTTCAATACAGATGTTTTTGCCTTTGCTCCTCCAGACTGGGATGCACCTCTTCCACCCCGCCTTCTTCACCCAAAGAGAATTTTTGAGGGTGTGAGAGAGGGAGTTGAGCATGGTGGGAATCAAAGTGGTATTCCAACAGTCAATGGTTCTATTGTGTTTGATCCGCGTTTTCTTGGTAAGCCCTTAGTATTTTGTGGCACAGGGGGGCTAATTCCCTTAGAGGTGGCTGGAAAACCTGGTTGGGAGAAAAAGGCAAATCCTGGAGACATTGTTGTAATGGTAGGTGGCAAGATAGGCAAGGATGGAATTCATGGAGCAACCTTTTCCTCAGAGGCTTTGCATGAGGGATCTCCTGCTACCGCTGTACAAATAGGTGATCCAATTACACAAAAGAAAATGCTTGATTTCCTTCTGAAAGCGCGAGATTTGGGGTTATATAATTCTATTACGGATAATGGTGCTGGAGGGCTATCTTCTTCGGTGGGAGAGATGGCAAAAGAGGCAGGTGGTGCTGAAATAGATTTAGCGCAAGCTCCTCTGAAATATCCAGGCCTTAAGCCCTGGGAGATTTTGGTGTCAGAAAGTCAAGAGAGAATGACTGTAGCTGTGCCCCCTGATAAAGTAGAAGAATTTTTAAGTCTTGCCAAAAAGATGGGAGTTTTAGCCACACCCCTCGGGAAGTTTACAGATTCAGGCTATTTTCATATACTTTATAATGGAAAAACCGTGGGACTTCTACCCCTTGAATTCCTTCATAATGGTGTGCCCCAGCTTAAACTGATAGCGGAGTGGAGAAAACCTTCTTATCCAGAAAAAGTTGAAGTCCCCTATCCGGAAGACTTTACTAAAATATTAAAGGACCTTTTGAGAAGTTATAATATTTGTTCCAAAGAGTATGTTGTTAGGCAGTATGACCATGAAGTTCAGGGGAAAAGTGTGATAAAGCCCCTCTGTGGGATAAATGAAGATGGTCCAAGTGATGCTGCGGTTCTGAGGCATAATTTTGAGAGTTATCAGGGGATTGTAATAGCTCATGGGATATGTCCTAAATTTTCAGATTATGATACCTATCTTATGGCAGCAAATGCCATAGATGAAGCGGTGCGCAATGCAGTATCTGTGGGGGCAGATTTAGAATATATGGCAGGGTTAGACAATTTTTGCTGGTGTGATCCCATTGAAAGTGAAAAAAACCCTGATGGCAGGTATAAATTAGCCCAGTTAGTGAGAGCGGTTAAAGCTGTATATGATTATACGAGCCTTTATGGGATCCCTTGTATCTCTGGAAAGGATTCTATGAAAAATGACTATCTTATGTCCCTTGGGCTTGATCCGGAAGGAGAAAATCCATACAAAGTGGGTCAAATCTTAAGGGATGGAAGTTTAAAAATTTCTATCCCTCCTACACTCCTTTTCTCAGTGGTTGCAAAAATCCCTGATGTGAGACTTGCTCAAACGATGGATATTAAAAGACCAGGAGCTTATATATATCTTTTGGGCGAGACTTATGAAGAATTAGCAGGTTCAGAGTACTTTAAAATTTTGAATATCTTTGGTGGAAGAGTGCCTACTCCAAGGGCTGACTTAAATAAAAAGATTTATATTGAGCTTCGAGACGCCATATATAACAGGTTAATTGATTCTGCTCATGATCTCTCAGATGGGGGCTTAGGTGTAGCTATAGCTGAAAAGGCCTTTGCTGGTGGTTACGGAGCCTTTTTAGATCTCTCAGCTCTTCCCTTTGAAGGAGAAAAAAGAGAGGATTTTATACTTTTTTCTGAAAGCGCAGGTAGAATCTTAGTTACCGTACCAAAGGAAAAAACTAAAGATTTCGAATCCCTTTTCCAGGGACTACCTTGCTATTTAATTGGAGAGACTATTTCTGAGCCCTTTTTAAAAATAAAAGGTCTTGCTGGAAAATTAATAGTGGATGCCAACATTTGGGATTTAAAAAAGGCTTGGCAAGAACCTTTTGGAGATTGGTAAAGGATGCTTAGAGTTTTAAATTATCCTTCTAAAAGAGCCCATAGGTTCATACAAAGACTCTTGCAAAGAATTGAGGAATATCCTACCAAATTAGAAAATTATGTAAAAAGGATTGGAAGGGAGGTAAAGCAAAAGGGAGATGAAGCCTTATTAAAATATACTCTTCAATTTGACGGAGTTAGGCTCGAAGCTAAAGACCTCAGAGTTAAAGAGGAGGAAATAGAAAGGGCATATCAAGAGATTGATAGCTCGCTTTTAGAAGCCATAAAATTAGCTATAGAGAAGGTGAAAAAATTCCATGAGAGGGTTTTACCAGTCAGTTGGTTTTCTACTGAAGGAGATTGTTTACTTGGTCAATTAGTCAAACCTGTGAGCAGAGCTGGTCTCTACATTCCAGGGGGGAAGGGAGGAGAGACTCCTTTAATTTCAACTGTGATTATGTCTGCAGTGCCAGCAAAAATTGCTGGTGTAGAGAGTATTATTATGGTATCACCTCCGCGCAGTGATAAATCGCTCCATCCAGCCTTGCTTGTTGCAGCAAAGGAAGCAGGTGTGAATGAAATATATAGAGTGGGTGGCCCTTGGAGTATTTTTGCCTTAGCCTATGGAACTGAGAGTATACCAAAGGTGGATATAATTTGTGGTCCAGGAAATATTTATGTGACCCTTGCCAAAAAGTTAGTTGCCTTTCAAGTTGGGATTGATTTTCTTGCTGGTCCCTCTGAGGTACTTATAATTGCTGATGAGACTGCCCCTCCTGAATTTGTGCTCTGGGATATGCTTGCTCAGGCAGAACATGATCCCCTAAGTTTAAGCTTGCTTATTACACCTTCAAAGAAATTAATTCAAGAGGTTCAGAGGCTCTTACCTTCTGCTTTGGAAAAGGGATACAGGAGAGAGATTGTAGAACAATCCTTGCGCAAAAGGGGTGCTCTTATAAAAGTAGGAAGTTTGGAGAGTGCCTTTGAGCTTGCCAATGAGATTGCGCCTGAGCATCTTGAGCTTATGATTGAGAATCCAGAGGAATATTTACCTTTAATTAAAAATGCAGGTGCTGTTTTCTTAGGTGCCTACACTCCTGAAGCCATAGGAGATTATTTAGCAGGCCCAAATCATATATTGCCCACTATGGGATTAGCAAGATTTGCAAGCTCCCTATCCACGGAAAAGTTTATAAAAAAGATCAATTTTATGAAGTACTCAAAAGAGGCTTTAGAAAGAGAGGCTCAAAGTGTAATTAGGCTTGCCCAAGCTGAGAATCTCCCCTCACATGCAGAGGCAGTAAAAGTAAGATTAAAAAATAATTTTTAAAACAAAAACAGTCTTAAAGGGGTGAGAGAAAAATGAAACTTTATTGTGATCCAATGGAGTTTGCTGAAGAGATCCTTGAAGATATTGAAACAGAGATTGAAACCTTAGGACTAGCCAAAATCCCCAATCCCCTCAAGAGCCCAAATCAATGTTTCGTAAGTGATGAGCATAGAGTAAGTTTAAGGGTAAATTATAGATATTTACAAGAAACTATTTCTCAAAATAAGAGTGTTCCCTCTCTTGAGCTTGCCGGACCAAGACCTTATATTTATTTTGATCCTTCCAAAGTAAAGGCTGGAATAGTTACTTGTGGAGGGCTTTGTCCTGGTATTAATGATGTAATAAGAAGTATTGTGATGACCCTATATTATTCTTATGGTGTAGATAAAATTATAGGCTT
>CALLJI010000195.1 GCA_938091475.1 uncultured Caldimicrobium sp.
GACTCCACTGCTTTCATTGATGATAACCGTTTTGCTAACGATGAATTAACTCAATTTATGCACGAAGTTTTTGTGAATAATCCCTTAGCTAATTTAGTAAGTTATGATTATGGGATTGCCCTTGAATATGAGCTCGGTCCCTTTACGCTAAAAGTGCTTGGTATGCAAAGTAAAACTGATGAGTATGAGGATGAAGATGAGGAAAAGGTAAAAAAATTTCATAAGAAAAATTATAACTACTATGCTGGTCAGATAGGCTACAGATGGGAGACAGGCTTAGGAGAAGGCAATTTCAGAATTTATGGTTTTACTACGAATAAAAAATTTCCCGATTGGAAAGAAGAGAAAAGAAAAGGACTCAGAGGTTGGGGCATTTCCTTTGATCAAGACTTAAAGAAGGATCTCATTGGAGTGTTCGCCAGAGTGGGCTTTCAGGATGACTCTGCAAAGGTCGATTACAAAAGTTTTTATGAGGGAGGCGGAAGTACAAAATTTTCTCTATTTAACAAATCCTTAACTTGGGCCTTAGGCTATGCTTATCTTAAAGCTCCCTCTAAACATAATGAATTGAAAAAGAGTAAAATTTTAGAGACTTACTTAGCAATACCTGTCTATGAGAAGCCAAACTATTTCTCCTCAGTCTTAACTTTTGATTGGCAATACATAAAGGATATCTTAAAAGAGGAGAAAAACAAAGTGGGCACAATCTTTGGAATTAGAATGAATTTAAGCTTTTAACATCACCTTGCCTTACCCTAACCCTGATGCTTACTCTTAACCCCTATTGACAAGTTAAGAAAAATGTGGGGGCGGCCCTTGCGGATGTCCAAAAACATTTTAAAACTTCTATGGGCAGGGGCAAGCCCTGCCTACGTTTTTGGGAGCAATTCGTGAATTGCCCATACAGTTTTAAACCATTTGGGCACGAAATGTCGTGTTCCTACGATTAAACCCTTCTTCAAGCTGTGGCAAACCCAGCCCCTACAATTAAAGCCCTTTGGGCGATCCATGAATCGCCCCTACGAGAAAACCTTTTGGGCACGACGGTGCCGCGCCCCTACAATTAAACCCTTTGGGCAACCGCACGCCCTACCCCTATGATCCCCACTCAGCCCGACTCTACTCTTTTGGACATTTTCTCAATTCTATGTTCACATGGGCAATTTGTTCAAAGTTTGATAAAATGTTTTCATAATATTCCAAATCATTCTCTTCTTGGCTGGTAAGGCCTAATATACAAGCATATTTATTATGATGAATTCTCAATAGATGTATGTCATTAACTATGGTTTCACCATCACTTTCCAAAGCTTTTATCAACTCTTGATAGAGGGGATTCTTGGCCTCCCTATCAAGCAGTATTGGTAAGGTCTCCTTAATAAGAGAAAGAGACCACTTTACGATTACCACAAAGCCAATAATACCAATAAGAGGATCCATATACCATAGGTTAAAGTATTTTCCTGCAAGAAGGGCTATGATGGCAAGGACTGAGGTAAGGGCATCGGTTATCACATGGTAGAAGGCACCCCGTAAATTTAAATCATGAGTATGAGAGTGAGGCTTCTCAGCTCCGTGGAATTCCTCTTTGTGATATAAGATATAAGCAGAAATTAGGTTTACAAAAAGTCCAAGAGTAGCAATCATCAGGGCTTCTTCATATTGGGTTTCCCCAGGGTTAAAAAATTTGCCTATGGCTTCACTTAACACTAACAAAGCCAAAAAAAGCAAAATTAAACTATTAGTATAAGCCCCAAGTACTTCAATTTTCCAAGTCCCAAAAGTAAAAGAGACATCCTTGGATAGTTTCCTTGCAAAATAATAAGCAAAAAAGGCTATCAAAAAGGCAAAGGTATGGCTTACCATATGGATTCCATCTGCAAGTAAAGCCACGGAGTTAAAGAGATATCCTGCAATTATCTCAATTATCAAGGTAATTAAGGTGATGATGAGCACTATTAAAACTCTAAACTCTGACTGCTTTTTGGGTAGATAAAAAATGTGTTCGTGCTTACAAAGTTTTCCATAATTTTTTTGCTCGGCCATAGGCTACCCTTCCTCTCCAAATGTTTTTAAAACAGTTTCTTCTAAGCGCTCAAGTTCAGAGGCTTTATTCCTTTCCCAAGAGGCTCTCTTAATATAGTAAATTTTTACCTCCTTAGATTTTCTCAAAGCAAGGTTTTTGTAATATTCTCCATAGGGTTTCTCTCTCCATCCCCCATAACAAATGACCAAAAGAAGTTTTTTAAAGCTTACCTCTCTAAGAAAAGTGGTAATAGGAGGGCAATTGAAAGTCCACTTTGGAAAGATTACCACTCCATAGGGCGAAGTTGGCTTCTCATAAGAAATTTTTACCTGAAGGTTTGGAATAAAAGAAAATATAAGCCAAAGAAAATAGGGTAATTTATATGTTTTAATTGCTCTGGGTGTGCTCTTTAGAAGGCTACCCAATTCTTTGGCAATGGATTGACAGGTGCCTGTATAAGAGAAAAAGTATAAATCCACAGGCTAAATTTAACATAGAGAACAAAAATCTGAAGGGGGCTTTAAGCCCCCTGAAGCGTTTAGGGTTACTTTTTATATACTTCGTATACTTTTCCAGCAAGATCAATTCCTGGTTTAAGGGTGGCTTTTCCAGGTTCCCATTTAGCAGGGCAAACCTCTGCGCCACCTGTTGCCCTTACGAATTGAAAAGCTTTAATTTTTCTCACTAATTCATCGGCATTTCTTCCCACAGGGGCATTATTTATTTCTACGGACTGCAACACCCCGTCAGGATCAATGATGAAAGTTCCTCTAAGATCAAGATTAAGGGCTTCATCATAGACCCCATAAAGCTGACCTATTTTTCCAGAGAGGTCAGAAGCTAAAGGATAAGGAATCCCTCCTTCCCTCATTTTGGATAACTCAACTTCTTGCCAAACTTTGTGCACAAAAACGGTATCAATACTGAGACCTATTACTTCTGTGTTTAAAGCTTTGAGCTCATCATATTTTTCTGCTACATCCACTAACTCTGTGGGACAAACAAAGGTAAAGTCAGCTGGATAGAAAAAGAGGACTACCCATTTCCCTCTATAATCTGAAAGCCTAATTTTTTTAACCTCACCATTAGGAAAATAAGCATCTGTCTCAAAATCTGGAGCTAAACTACCTACTTTACAGCACATAATCACACCTCCTTTATAAAATTTTTTATTTAAAATTTAATCTAAAAATCACCATTGTCAAGATACTTATAAAAAATTTCCCCCCTCCCCTACCCTTTTTTAAAATTTGGGGGATCATCACACTGTGCCCAAATCATAGGATATAAACCCGTAGGGGCAGCCCTCGCAGCTGCCCAATTAGGGCACGGCGATGCCGTGCCCCTACATCATTGAATTTTTCTTGAATTTTGGAAAAGACTGTAGGGGCACAGCATGCTGTGCCCAAGGAATTAAAACCCGTAGGGGCAACCCTCGCGGTTGCCCAAGGAGTCGTAGGGGCTCAGCATGCTGAGCCCAAAGAATCAAAAAAAATTGTAGAGGCAAATCACGATTTGCCCCAATGAATTTGGGCGATTCGTGAACCGCCCCTACCCGTTTAAACCTCTTGGGCTGGGGCAAGCCCTGCCCCTACAATTAAACCTATTTGGGCATGGCGGTGCTGTGCCCCTACAAGGTATGATCCTCTGGGCTTGGCAGTGCGGAGCCCCCATAATAATAAAACA
>CALLJI010000196.1 GCA_938091475.1 uncultured Caldimicrobium sp.
TCATCAAAAGAGAAGCCCTTGCTAAAAAGATTTCAGCAGGGCTCTTGAAAAGGTATGAGATTATAAAAGAAAAAAAGAGAGGCATTGGTATTGCTGCTGTTGAAGGTGGTGTCTGTGAAGGCTGTTTTATGGCCATACCACCTCAGCTCTATAACGAGCTTCAAAGGGACAATCAGTTTTTCGAATGTCCCCATTGCAAACGCCTCATCTACTATAAACCACTCTATCATAAAGAGGAAGAAAAGGCTCTAAAGGAAAGTAATTCCTAAAAGATCCTCTTTTGAATGTATTATAAAATCCCGAAAGATCCCCAAAAATTAAGAGAGATTCTTAGAGCCATTGGGGAATTACTGAGTTCAGATAAAGTTGGTGCAATTCCCACTGAGACTTTTTATGCCCTTGCCTGTAATCCCTTTTCAGAGAAGGCTTTAGAAAAACTTTTTCTTTTAAAAGAAAGGCCCTATAATAAACCTATTTTGGTTTTATTGGGAAGATTAGAAGATTTGTCTTTAGTTGTTTCAAAAATCCCCTCCTTAGCGCAAAAACTGATGAAAGCCTTTTGGCCTGGACCACTCACCATAGTTTTACCAGCCAAAAAAGACCTACCCAAGGCTCTTACAGGAAATTTAGGAACCATTGGGGTAAGGCTCTCTTCTTGTGAAATTACAAGAAAGGTGGCTCAAGTTTTTGGTAAACCCATTACTGGCACCAGTGCAAATAAAAGTGGAGAGGCTCCCTGTAAATCTGCGGAAGAAATAGCCCAAGTTTTCCCTGAAATTGATTTTATTTTAGATGGTGGACCAGTCCAAAAAAAATTACCTTCTACGGTAGTGGAAATATTAGAAAAGGAGATTAAACTTGTTAGAGAGGGGGAAATTCCCTTTGAGGAAGTATTAAAAATAGCTTATGGAGAAAGGAAATGAAAATTGCTTTTAGTGGAAAGGGCGGTGTCGGAAAAAGCACTCTGGCTGCTTTATTGGCTTTAGCTTTTTTAGAGGATGGATACAAAGTCTTAGCTATTGATGCCGATCCGAGTCCTCATTTAGCAAGGCTCTTAGAGGTGGAGGGAGAAATCACGCCTCTTGCTGAACTGACTGAGCTTCTTGCTGAGAGAGCTGAAAAAGCCGGTCCCTATTATACTCTAAACCCTAAAATAGAAGATTTGCCAGAGAAATTTGCAGTGACAAAAGATAATTTAAGACTGATGGTGCTTGGTGCTATTAGAACAGCAGGTGGTGGCTGTGCTTGTCCAGAACAGACAGTTTTGAGAAGACTTCTTACTTATTTACTTTTAACTTCTAAAGAGGTTGTTATTGTTGATATGGAAGCAGGGGTAGAACACTTTGGTAGAGCTACCCTCACTCCCATAGACCTCTTAATTGTAATTACCCAGCCCTTTAGGGGGAGTGTAGAAACTGCCAAGCAAATTTTAAAATTAGCAGATGAGCTAAAGGTAAAAAAGGTCTTCGTAGTGGGGAATAGAATTGCCAATGCTCAACAGGAAGCTTCTTTAAAAAGGGAATTTGAGGACAAATACTTATTTTCGTTATCCATAGATGAAGAGCTTGAAGCCAGAGAAATTCTCAGTAAAGGACTATGGGACTATAAAGGAAAAGCTTATCAAGAGGTAAAAAATTTAAAAAAAAGGCTTGAGGAAATCATCAGTGCAACTGCCTGATATCCAAAACTTGATTCCTGAAGAGAAAATTCCAATAGAAAAGGTAGGTATTAAAAATCTGCGCTATCCAATCAAGGTCTTTGATAGAGAAAAGGGTATGCAAGCTACAGTGGGAGAATTTAATCTCTATGTGGATTTACCCTCTCATTTCAAAGGTACACATATGAGCAGGTTTATTGAGGTACTGAATGAGTTCAAAGAGGAAATTCACATAAAAAATATCAGAGAAATCCTGAAAAAGCTAAAAAAAAGACTCAATGCAAAATCTGCCCATTTGGAAGTATATTTCCCTTATTTTTTAGAAAAAAAAGCCCCTGTCACTGGAATTCCCTCTCTTATGGAATATCAAGCCTTTATGCTGGCAACACTTCAAAATATGAAACTGGATCTCCTTTTAGGGGTAAAAGTTCCTGTAATGACTCTGTGCCCTTGCTCAAAGAGTGTTAGTAAATATAGTGCTCACAACCAGAGAGGCATAGTGACCATTGCTGTGCGATCTTCTGGCTTTATTTGGCTGGAAGAATTGATAGAAATCGCAGAAGAGGCAGCCTCATCTCCAGTCTACCCTCTTCTCAAAAGACTCGATGAAAAATATGTTACAGAAAAGGCCTATGAAAATCCTAAATTTGTTGAAGATGTAGTAAGGAGTGCTGCAGTTAAACTTTTAGAGAGGAAAGAAATCTCTTGGTTTACCGTGGAAGCAGAAAATATGGAATCCATCCATGGGCACAATGCCTATGCCTGTCTTCATTATCCTTTTTAATCTGGGGTGTGCTTTTAAAAACTTTTTGGGTTATTGCAAAGGATACAAAGAGTATTTTTGATTGATCAATCCTTTTTGAGGTAAGGGGTACTCCTTGGGCCTTTAAGCACCCGAAAGGGGTGCCATAAATTATTCCTCAGAGAGTTCAATTTCTAAATAGGAATAGCCACATTCATAACACTTTACATCTATAATTTTATCGATAATAGCCACATAGAGGGTATTGGCTCCACAAATTTTACAAATTTCTCCAATCTTTTCTTCTTCTATAGTCTTAAGAAGCTCTTCTTTTAAATCCTCAGGAATATCTGGATCAAAAAGTACATTCATAGAGCCTCCATATTTTATTTAGTAAATAAATTTTAACTAAAAAAGTCCTTTTGTAAAGAGAATTTTTAAAATTTGTGGTTACTTTTTTTAAATTTCACATAAGGGGTGCGACAGGCTCTACCCAATAGGTCTTGTTTGTAGAGGCACGGCAACATGCCCAAAAGTGATTTTTTGTAGGGGCTGGCTTGCCCCTGCCCAATATTTGGTAGGGGCACGGCATCGCCGTGCCCAATGTGGGCAGCCGCAAGGGATGCACCTACATTTCTCAATTCTTTGGGCTCAGCATGCTGAGCCCCTACAAGTAATTCTTGCAGGCTAAAGCCTGCGGCTACCATTCTTTATTTGGTAGGGGCGATTCACGAATCGCCCCTAAATTTGTAGAGGCACGACATGTAGTGCCCAAAAGGTTTTTTCTTAAGGTCACCGCACGACATGCCCAGAAGGGGTTTTTTGCAAAAGCAATTCAAGATTTGCCCATAAATTTGTAGGAGCAGGGCGGAGAAATGCCTCTACAAATTTTAAAACCTTCTCATCTCCCCCTGTAAAATGGATTAACTTTTTAGACTTTGCTGCTTTAAATCATCCAATAGCGTAATAATCTCCTGAGAGAGTTCTCGCATTTGCTCTAAGATTTCTTGAGCTTTTTTAACATCGCCAGAATTATAAGCTTGGAGGCAAGACTTACCAAGCTCATGAAATTTTTGGTGAGGTTTATCTATGCTTTGAAATGCAGGAAGATGCCCACAGAGGTTTATTCCTTCATTAAAATACCACTTGCCAAAGCGACAACTCCTGTGGTCTGCAATCTGATCTGGTGTTAACTTGATATCCCCTGAAAGTGCCGCTTCAATTCTATTTAAAAACAATTTGTGATCTGATTTAGCTATATCAAATATGATAAGCTCCTGTCCCTTTATTTTGAACCCCTGTGTATTATTTCGCAAATCTTCAATATAAGAGACCAATTCATTTATACTCTGATTCATCTCCTTAGATTCCTTTTCTACTATTTTGGATTGATTTGAGACTTCTTCGATATTTTTTGCAATATCACTGGTTGCTGCAGACTGTTCCTCAACTGCTGTGGCAACTTGCACGACTTTGTCTCTAAGTGTTTCTACTGAGTTTAAAATATCCAGAAAGGCTTTCTCAACTTCCTTCATAGATTCAAAGGCGTTTGTAACTTCTTTATGGGACTTTGCCATTGAAGTGTTGGTCTCCTCAGACTCCTTTTGAATGACAGAAATTTTCTCTGATATTTCTGTAGTAGCTTTGATCGTTTTATCTGCCAAATTTTTAACTTCATTGGCCACAACAGCAAATCCTTTACCTGCCTCTCCAGCTCTTGCCGCCTCAATGGCTGCATTCAAGGCAAGTAAATTCGTCTGGTCAGCAATATCTTTAATTATATTTACAATATCCCCAATTTCAGAAACTCTTTGATTGAG
>CALLJI010000197.1 GCA_938091475.1 uncultured Caldimicrobium sp.
ACTCCAGAGAGAATTTTATCCCTGGTCTGAGCCCCGTAAATAATTTCCTTTGCAGCCATAAGTCCACCTCCTCCTTGAAGTTATTTTTTTCTGTTAGTCTTGAATTATAGCTAAAACATCATCCTCTCTCATTATGAGGTATTCTTCTCCCTTAATTTTGATTTCTGTTCCAGCATACTTACTAAATAAAATCTTATCTCCCTCTTTGACTATTAAAGGCTGTTTTTGCCCATTTTCTAAAAGTCTTCCCTCGCCTACAGCTATAACCTTTCCCATAATAGGTTTCTCTTTGGCTGTGTCGGGGATAATAATGCCAGACTCTGTTTTTTGTTCCTCTTCAATGCGTTGAACAAGGATTCGATCATAGAGTGGCTTAATCTTCATATCTCCACCTCCCTCCTGATGTGTTGATTTATTTTTACCCAAAAAATAATCATTCCTTTATAAAAGACAAGGGGGATGGATTAAAATTTCAAAAAATTTTCCACTTTTGAGAGAAGCTGAGACAATTCTTCAGAAGTATCTAAAATAAGGAGATTTTTCCCCTCCTCGGGGAACTCAAAACTTTCCTTTTGTTTTAAATAGATCTCGTATAGGGCATCGGATGCACTTTTCTCAGCAAGCCTTTTCTCCATCCTTTCCTTTACCATTTCATCTGGTGCAGTACATAAAACCCAAAGAGGTTGAAGCCCAAGTTTTTCTAATGCTTCCTTAAGCCATCTCCTATATTTTTCTTCTCTAAAGGTAGCATCAAGCACCACATCTCGCCCATAGGAAGCTTCCGCAACAGCTCTCTCAATCAGATGCGCATAGGTCTTTTCTGTGATTTCCTTAGAGTAAATACCTTTTTCAAATTCTTCAAAGTGGTGCTCGTAGGGCGATAGATTTAAAAGTCTTTTTCTCTCTATATCTGAGGATAGATAAAAAGCCGGATATTTTTCTAAAAATTTTTGAGAGAGAAAGGTCTTCCCTGTACCCGATAATCCAAAAAACACGGCTATCTTTGGCTTTCCTTTGGTATAAGAAAAGGAAAGATCAAAGTATCTCCTTGCTGTCTCTAAGGCTCTCTCTCTTTCCTCAAGAGTTAGCCTCTCATCACTATAAGTAAAACATCCAATCTTACCTCTAACATAAGCCCGATAACATTTATAGAAGTCAAGCAAATCTCTTAGACCAGTATCCCCACTTTTTTTTATATATTCTTCAATGAAATAAAGAGTAAAATCTTTTAGGCGATAAAAATCAAGGTCCATAGCCAAAAATGCTAAATCTGAAGCTACATCGCCACACCTAAACCTCTCATTAAATTCTATACAATCAAAAATGTAGACCTCCTTTAAATTATCAAAACAGATGTTGGCTGAATAAAGATCACCATGCCCATCTCTTATATAGCCCTTCTTGATACGTTCTTCAAAAAGGGATCTGTGGGTTTGTATGAAAGAGTAAGAATAATCTACAATATGTTTATATTTTCTTTCGGTTAAGGCTATTCCTACATAAGGCTTGGTTTGTAAAAAATTTTCCTCTAAATTAAAGCTTATTGTCTCTAAACTGCCATAGGGATTGACTTTTTCACCTGTTTCTGCTTCTCTATAGAAGGGTACCAATTTTTGAATAATCAGATCGAGATGTTTGAAGGTAAGCTTTCCCTCTTTTAAAAGCCTCTGCATCATACCTTCTTCAGGAAGCCTTTTCATCTTTACTGCATACTCTACAATCTCACCCTCCTCTTCAAATTTGTAGACCCCCTCCTTTAATACTATAGCTACCACTCCTAAATATAAATCTTTACAGAGGCGTTGATTAAGGTAAACCTCTCTTTCGCAGAAGAATTTTCTTTTATCAAGGGTAGTAAAATCAAGAAAACCAAAATTCACAGGTTTCTTTATTTTATACACAAACCTATCTGTAATTACAATGTAGGATATGTGGGTCTGAAGAATTTGGAATTCCTCCGTGGGGAAGGGAAGGCTCTTTGGGGTTAACTCTTTATCCCAGGCTATTTGGTTCATCAAAAAAAATTATATCTTGAGGGAGCTTATTTTCAAGTTATTTCATTGCCCCTGCCCAAAGGGTTTAAAAACGATTTTGGGCAGCCGCAAGGGCTGCCCCTACGGGTTTTTTGATTCCTGGGATAAGCATGCTGAGCCCCTACCATACAATTCTTTTGTAGGGGCTGGGCTTGCCCCTGCCCAAATGAATAGATTTGTAGGGGCACGGCACAGCCGTGCCCAATGTGGGCAGCCGCAAGGGCTGCCCCTACAGAAATTTTTTGAATTCTTGGGCTCAGCATAAGGAGCCCTTACAATCCAATTTTTCTGTAGAGGCAGGCAAGACTCATTAGGAGATTTTTTGCCACCGCATAATATATTTTTTTTCAAACTCAGAGGCTGGAAGGGGTTTTTCAAAATAAAATCCTTGTAAGTAATCACATCCCATAATATCTAAGATATTGACAATTTCTTGATTTTCTACGCCTTCAGCCAAGGCTTTAGCAGAAAGCATATGAGCCAAATCTATGATCGTTTTTACTACCTTTCTCTTATTTTCATCACTATCTATAACTTTTACCAGAGAGAGATCTATCTTTACCAGATCAATAGGCAAATTAGCCAGATATTCAAAATTACTATAACCCGTGCCTAAATCATCTACAGCAAGTTTGACATATGGATACTTAGCTTTCAATTTCTGAATTATTTCTAAAGTCTTAGAGGGATTTTTAAGAAAAGCCCTCTCTGTAATTTCTAAGACTAAAGGTGCGGTTAATTGGGCTAAAAAGTTATCTAACCACTCCCAAAAGGTCTCATTCGTATAAGTTTCGGCATACAAATTAAGTCCAATAGAGATTTTCCACTTATTCACATACTCTGCAATTTGTTTAACTGCCCAAGTTTCAAAGACCTCTCTCAAAGGGCTTCGCTCTAAGTGCTCTATAAAATAAGCTGGTGAAATAACCTCTCCTTCAGGTTTTACTATTCTTATAAGAGCTTCTGCTCCAGCTAAAGTAAGGTTAGATGCATTGAAATAGGGTTGAAAATAAAATTGAAAATATCC
>CALLJI010000198.1 GCA_938091475.1 uncultured Caldimicrobium sp.
ATGACTATACTTCTTGCATCATAAGGAGAGGGAAGGTATTCTTGCATAAGGAAGCCAAATCTTCCCCCTCTTTCCCAACTCTTAATGATCTTTAAGGTCCTTTCCCAGTCTTCCTCTCCTTCTATTAGAAAAACTTCACTTCCCTCATTTCCCCAATTACCCTTTACTACAAAGGGATATTTAAGATCAAGTTTTCTATCGTAGGGATTCTCTTCTATACCACAAAGTCTTGGCACGATGATACTCGTAGGATGGGGTAAATTTAAGGCTCTAAAAAGTAGAATTTGCCCAAGCTTTCCGGGGAATAAAAACCGTAATGTATATTCAGGAAATACAGGGATACCCTGATTTTTCACATAGAAGTAGAGGTCCTGTGTAATGGTAGGAGGAAAAATTACTGCCTTTGCCTTGGATAGGGTAGCCAATAATTCAGGAGAAAGGGGTTCAAATTGAAAGAAATTTATATCTCCTTCAAAAAGAGGATAAAGTGAGACTATCATTAGGTATTGGAAAAATAAAAAATTGTGCAATATTTTTTTATAAATATGAACGATTTTTCTGGATTTGGCAAGTATTTAGTTATGTTAGGTTTAATCTTCATCGCCTTAGGCCTTTTACTGAACTTTGCTCCTAAAATTCCTTTCTTAGGGAAACTACCAGGCGATATTTATATCAAGCGCGATAACTTTACCTTTTATTTTCCCTTAGGAACTTCTATCCTTCTTAGCCTGCTTTTGACTTTACTGCTAAATTTAATTTTCAGAAAATAAAGGGTTTTTATATAGATACCAAAATTCCCCTTTTTTGTAAGGATCTTGAAGCACAGCCCTGTAAGTTAAATCTTTTATTAATACTGGGGAGAGAATCCAATAACCTTCCTTTAAAGCCTCTTCAACTTTTTCTCTTTCCTTTAATACAGGTAGAGTTTTTTTAAAAGAATAGAGGACTAATGGATGAGCCCTTTGATAAAAGGCCAATTTTTGCTGTGACAAGTTTAGAAGGAGGTTAAGAAAAATTTGGCTTTGAGTTTTTATATTCCTACTTTGGGTAAGGCTGATAGAAGTAATAAAGAGAAAATTAAGGGTAGTTAAAAAGCTAACAAATATAAAAATAAGTTTTTTCTGCTTTTGATAGAGAAAACATAAAATCTCCGTCATCCATAAAGCAGAGAAAGGATAGAGAAAAAGTATATACTTATCAAACTTTTTACCTGTTAAGCTAAGAAGAATGAGAGGGATAAAGAGAGCAAAGAGGGTTAGCTTTAGAAACTTATCTGCCCTTTCTTTGAAAAAAACTTTCACTTCTTTAAATTTAAGAAGAATTAATATAAAAAAGGGTAAAAAGTTTAAAAAATAAGCCTTGATGTAGTAATAAAAGGGGTCTCTTTTTTGCGCTATTCTTTCCTGCACGTCCTTTATAAGAAATTCTTGAAAGACCTCTTTTCCAAATTTTGTATAACCATATACATACCAGGGAGAAGTCAAAGCGAGAAAAAGTATTAAACCTAGGGGATGGAAGAGTAATTTCAAAAGGTCTTTGTCCTTGAAATAAAGAGCAAAGGATAAATAAGCAGGAATTAAAAAAAGGTGAAGTGGTCCTCGGACTAAAAAGGCACAGGCAAAAAAGAAATAAAAGAGAAGTATTTTTATAGTGGAAGGTTTCTCTAAATAACTCCATAAAAAGTAGAAGCTTGCAAAGTTAAATAGGATAAAGAGGGGCTCTAAGTCTATACGATATACAAAGGATAAAAAGCGATATGAACTAAAAAGTATTAGAAGGGAAAGAAGTGTTTTGGAGAGATTTTTTTTGTATAAAAGGTATAAAATATAGGTTATGAAGAGATAACTTAGCAGTGAAGGTAGACGCATCGCAAAAACTTCTATTCCAAGTTTAGAGCCTATACTGTAGAATAGAAGAGAAATCCAGGTATGAAGGGGAGGTTTTGTGAAATAGGGCTCACCATTATAAGTTTGAAGAGGGAAACTCATCAAGTAACTTTCTTGAATTATAAGGGCTCTTCTTGCTTCTTGATAAGATAGAAGAGGTAAAAAATAGGAAATAATAAAAAAGGAGAGAAAAATACCTATTAGAAGAGTAAAATACCATCTAAGGGAGGGTGAGTCATTACCTATAGAAGGCATATTTCATTCTCATTTTAAACCACAAAAAATGTCTTTACAATTAGAATTTTAGGATTATTTTAGGGTTTATGTTGAGAATTGGCATAATTGGCTGTGGAAAAGCTGCGGAGCGCCATTTAAAAATCTATAAAAGTTTGCAGGATTTTGCTAGAGTTGTGGCTGTGGCGGATGTTAACTCAGAGCGGGCTAAAATCTTTGCCTCTGAGCTTTATGCAAAAGCTTATACTGATTTTGAGGAAATGTTAAAGAGAGAACCTTTAGATGTGATTGATCTGGCTTTGCCTTCAGGGCTTCATGGAAAGTTTGGAGAAATAATTCTTAAAAAATATAAAAAGCATCTTCTCGTTGAAAAGCCCCTTGCTTTAAATTTGAGGGAAGCTTATCATTTGGTAGATTTAGCAGAACGCCTAAATTTAAAATTAGTCACTCTCTTTCAAAATAGAGCCAATTTACCTGTAAGGAAGCTCAGGGAACTTCTGGAAAAGAATTATTTTGGAAGGGTAATTTTAGTCTCTGTAAAGTTTTATTGGTGTAGAACTCAGTCTTATTATGATAGTGCCAGTTGGCGAGGAACCTGGGCTCAAGATGGAGGAGCCTTAGCTCAACAGGGATGTCATTTTGC
>CALLJI010000199.1 GCA_938091475.1 uncultured Caldimicrobium sp.
CTGTGGAGAAAGTAGATGATGCCATTGAACTTTTTACTGGATTAAAGCCAGAACAATTTCATAAGAAAGTTTTGACTAATCTAAAGAAGTTCTACGAACTCTCCAAGGAGGAAAAACCAAAGAAGAAAAAGGGTAAAAAAAAGAAATAACACCTTATTCCTAAATTACACGCTTTTACTATTTTGAATTGTCACATTCTTCTTTCTATGTATTTTATTGAAGGATTTGACAGGAATGCACAACTTTTTGGGCGATTCGTGAATTGACGCTACGATTTTTGAGGCAATCCGTGAATCGCCCCTACGATTGAACCCTTTTGGGGCACGGCATAGCCGTGCCCATACAAATTTTGGGCGATTCGTGAATCGCCCCTACAGATGAAACCAATTGGGCACGGCGGTGCCGTGCCCCTACGAATTACCTCATTTGGGCAGGGGCGGGCAAGCCCTGCCCCTAAGGATTTGTGGGCAATTCGTGAATTGCCCCAACGAATTAGGAGCTTAAATCTTTCGGGGGACCCTTTTGTCTCCAAGCCTAAGAGTAATTTTTTGCTTGTCTAAATATTCCAACAAGGGAATTAAATATTTTCTGCTAACCCCTTCACCTACAAGCTTTCTAAAATCTGCAATGGTCAATTCTGGATGCTTTTTAAAATACTCCTTTACCTTCCTTTCAACCTCCTCTAAAACTGCCCTGTGGCATATAATTTTTTCAGCAATTTTAATTAAAACCCCCTCTCTTAATAGAACTTTTAAAACTTCTTCTGCAGCTTTATGTAATTTTCCAAATTCATTAATTATCTCTTCATAATCTCTTGGAGTTAAGCCTTCCTTTAAGAATTTTAATTCCACTTGTTTTTTAATTGTTTCATATTCTGTTGATTTCTTTTGAAATTCAGAGAGGGCATATAATTCTCTCTCTTTAAAAATTTTTTTCTCCTCTAACAATTCGTCCAAGGCTCTTTCAAGGAGGACATCTTTGGCGTGAAGGGAGAGCCTACTTTTAAGAAACTCTTTGCTTAGTCCTGGAGAAAAGGGGTTATTTTCATGGAATTTTTTTAATTTTTCAAGGATATCTTCTTTAACTTTTATTAGAGATTCCTTTGAAAAAAGAAATTTTTCTTCGCCACTTTTCAGAAGTAGAATTTTATCTTTAAGTTGCTCTAAAAGGTTGGCGAGGTTTTCTCCAAAAATGGCTGTTCTTAGGGATAGATCTTTCAAGGAGATGCCTAAGGTTCCTTTTTTCTCAATAAAATAATAAACTAAGTCTTCTTCTCTTGCCTTGGAGAGAAATTCTAATTCTTTTCTTTCCCAAGGTTTAGTCCTCTTTCTTCTTTGAGATAGAGGATTTAATATTCTGCCTCCAGCTACTGTTTCATTTGTTCCAGGTCTTCTAAGTATAAATCTATCTTCTCTCCAAACGCAAAGGGGTTTTTGAAGAAACACTTGGGCTATATCTCTTTCACCTGGGTTTAGGGTATCCTTATTGAAGAGAATCAATTTTGCTAAGACCTCTGATGTACCGACATAAAAAAGTAGATTCTCAAAATTTCGGAGAGGTGGATCTATCTCTTTTAGTACTCTTATCTCTACATCTAACCACTGAGTGGGTTCTAACACATTAGGTTCTGCGATTACATCTCCCCTCTTTATTTCCTCCTTTTCAGCTCCCATAATGTTTAGGGCTACGCGCATACCAGCAGAGGCTTTTTCTACAGGTTCGCTATGAACTTGAATATTTCTTACCTTCACTTTTTTTAAATGAGGATAAAGCATAAGCTCATCGTTTACGCTAACTTCTCCTGAAAGAGATGTACCTCTAATTACCAAACCAAACCCTTTGATAGTGAAGACTCCATCTATAGGGAGGCGAAAGGGAAGCCTTTTTTCCTTGCCTTTTATGTTCCGTGCTTTATCATCCAAAGCCTTTATAAGTTCTTCTTTACCTTCCAGAGTTATAGCAGAAAAGGGAAGGATAGGGGCTTTTTCCAAAAAAGTGCCCTTTAAAAATTCTTCTACCTCTACTTTTACCATTTCTAACCAATCTTTTTCTACTAAATCCATCTTACTTAGCACAACTATTCCATCCTTTATGCCGAGAAGTTCGCAGATTTCAAGATGTTCCCGTGTCTGAGGCATAATACCCTCATCTGCCGCGATGACTAAGAGAACCAAATCAATCCCAGATGCGCCAGCTACCATATTTCTAATAAAACGTTCATGCCCAGGAACATCCACTATGCTAGCATAAATACCTGAAGGAAGCTTAAGGCTTGCAAAGCCAATGTCTATGGTGATACCTCTTTCTTTTTCCTCTTTAAGTCTATCGGTGTCAATTCCCGTTAAGGCTTTGACTAAAGCAGTTTTCCCGTGATCTATATGACCAGCAGTTCCTATAACTACACTTTTAACTAACCTTTCCATTTAGGCTAAGTAGGATAGATCTCCAAATTTATAAAAATACTGGGCAAGACTTGAGAGCAAAGATAATCGATTTTGTCGTAACTCATCCTCTTCTACCATTACAAATACTTCCTCAAAAAATCGATCTATAAGAGGTTTGAATTTTAGCAGTGTTTCTAAGTAAGAAGGATAATTTTTCTCCTCCTCCAGAGTTTTAAGAGGTTTTTCTAATTCAAGTAATTTTTGATATAAAAGTTTTTCTGTTTCCTCTTTTAGGAGCAAGGGATTAATAGGTTGAAAGGAAGTGGGTTCTATATTTTTCAAAATTTGGGTTACTCTTTTAAAGAGAATGATAAGGTCCTGAAAGTCTTTTTCTTGATATATTTCTTTTAAAGCTAAGAGTTTGAGAGATTGATTATAGGGATTGAGAGATTGGTCTAATATGACATATATAAAGGCTTTAGAGAAGCCTAAGGAGAAAAGCTCTCCTTCAAGCCTTTTTTTCAAAAAATCGGTGATTTCACTATGGGCATTCCTATTCTTTAAATAACCTTGTTTTTGAATTAATTCTAAGGCATAGGCAAAGGTTTTTTCTAAGTCCAGAAAAAGTTTTTTAGTCAGTAATATTTTTATGATTCCATAGGCAGCTCTTCTTAGGGCATAGGGGTCTCCTTCACCACTTACTTTTTCACCTGCACCTATCAAAGTAGAAAGATGATCAATTTTATCCCCAAGAGCTAAGAGTACACCAAGTTTCGTTTCAGGAAAAAGTTCCTCTTTGGGGGAAGGTAGATATTGTTCATAAAGGGCGGGAGCAATTTCCTTTTCTCCTTCTAAGGTGAGATAATGTGCTCCCATATAGCCCTGAAGGCTTGGAAATTCTTTTACCACCTCTGTAATAAGGTCTGCTTTAGAGCAGAAGGCTGCCTTCTCAATGAGCTCATCACTTATCTCTGGATAAAGCTCCCTCTTTAAATACTTTGCTAAATCAATCAGGCGAAGAGTTTTATCGTATAATGTACCTGCTTTAAGGTGGTAAATTACTCCCTTTAAATGGTTCACTCTATTTTTGAGGGGTTCCTTGATATCCCTCTCATAATAAAATAGGGCATCCTCTAATCGAGCTTTTGCTACCCGCTCGTGCCCCTTAATTACCACCTTTTCATCCTTAGGCCTGTTGTTATTCACCGCTACAAAATAAGGAAGCAGTCTATTCTCTTCATCAACTAAATAAAAATATCTCTGATGTTCCTGTAAGGCTGTTGTAATCAATTTTTCAGGTAATTTTAAAAACTCTTTAGGGAAACTTCCTAAGACTGGAAAAGGAAATTCCACTAAATGAGCATTTTCAGTAAGAAGCTCTTCATCCATTATTACTTTCCCATAGCCTTTGGTAACTTCTTCAATGGTCTTTCGGGTATAGTTTTTTCTCTCCTCAACCTCAAGAATTACATAATGCTCAAAAAGGGTTTTTTGATATAAATCCCAATTGGCCTCTTCTATAGGTAGATGTTCTTGAGAGAGAAATCTGTGGCCTTTTGTGTATTTACCGCTCTTTATTCCAGCTATTTCAATAGGAATTAATTCTTTTCCATAAAGGGCAAGTAACCATCTTATAGGTCTTCCAAAGGCTAAGTCAAAGGTGTTCCATCGCATTTTTTTAGGAAAATAAATATTTTGTATGATCTCCAAAAGTAGGTTAGGAAGGAGTTCTATGGTGTTTTGACCAGCTAAGATTTTTTTAGCACAAAAATACTTTCCTTTTGGAGTTTCTTTTACATAAAGGGAGTTTAAATCCAAATGGTGCTTTTTAACAAAGCCTAAGAGAGCTTGGGTATACTTTCCCTCTTTATCAAGGGCAAGTGAAAGAGAGGGACCTAAAATTTCTTCTATGCGATCCCTTTGTCTTTCTGCCAAATTTTCCACATAGAGAGCAAGCCTTCTACAAGTACCTGCCACTTTGATCTCATCGTAAGGAATGTCTAAGGTTTCTAATTTAGATTGGACAAAATTTTTGAGACTTTGCAGAGCTGGTTCAATAAATCTTGCAGGAAGTTCTTCGGTTCCTATTTCAAAAAGGAGATTCCTACTCATTGAGATCTCTCCATCCAGGTCTCTGCTGCTCTTTTGGCAAGACCTCTCACACGGGCAATATAATTAGCTCTCTCTATAGGGGAGAGAGCACCTCTTGCATCAAGTAGATTAAAGGTATGGGAACATTTTAAAACAAAGTCATACCCTGGAAGAACCAAACCCTCTTCAAGAAGTCTGTGTGCCTCCTCTTCATACATTTCAAATAATTTTTTTAACCTTTCTATATCTGCTACCTCAAAATTAAAGATGGAAAATTCAACTTCTCCTCTAAGGTGAACATCTCCATAAGTGACTTTTTCATTCCATTTAAGATCGAAAACATTATCCACTCCCTGCAAATACATAGTGAGCCTTTCCAATCCATAAGTAATTTCTACTGAAACAGGTCTACATTCAAAACCACCCACTTGTTGGAAATAGGTAAATTGTGTTATCTCCATACCATCTAACCAAACTTCCCAACCTAATCCCCAAGCACCAAGGGTAGGGGACTCCCAATCATCCTCCACAAAGCGGATATCATGTTCTAAAGGATCTATTCCTAAAAAAGCTAAACTATTTAGATAAAGTTCTTGAATATTCTGCGGGGAGGGTTTAATAATGACCTGATATTGGTAATAGTGTTGTAGTCTATTAGGATTTTCACCATATCTTCCATCTGTAGGGCGTCGGGAGGGAGCTACATAAGCACAGGCCCAAGGTTCCGGTCCCAAAGCCCTTAAAAAAGTGGCTGGGTGGAAAGTACCAGCCCCAGATTCCACATCATAGGGTTGAAGAATGACACACCCTTGCTTAGCCCAATATTTATGTAATCTGGCTATAACTTCTTGAAAATACATACTCCCCTATACCAACTGAACTTGATTATTTTCATCCTCTTGTAATTTCTCTACAGTCCCCAGTACATAACCCTTTTCATTTAAAGCATTTATAAAGGTTAGTGTATCCTCTACAGAATTTTTATCCACGATAAGCACCATCCCTATACCGCAATTGAAAACTTGATACATTTCCTCTTCTGAAATTTTTCCTAAGTTTTGTATGTACTTGAAAATAGCAGGCCATTCCCAAGCTTTTTTATCAATAATTGCTTTGCAATTCTTGGGAAGGATACGAGGGATGTTATCATAAAACCCTCCACCCGTTATGTGAGCTATACCCTTGATTTTTACAGCTTTATTAAGCAGAGTAAGAAGGATGGGTACATAAATTTTAGTAGGAGTTAGCAAAATTTCTCCCAGAGGCCTTTCTAACTCTTCGGGTATGTATTCTAAAGACAACTTATGATCTTCAAAGAGGATTTTTCTAACTAGGGAGAAACCATTGCTGTGTAATCCCTTTGAAGCAAGACCAATTATTGTATCACCAATAGAAATTTCAGAGCCATCAATGATTTTATCTCTATCTACTATACCCACCACAAAACCAGCTACATCATAATCTTCCTCTTTATACATACCAGGCATCTCTGCGGTTTCTCCTCCTAAAAGAGCACATTGAGAAATTTCACATCCCTCAGTAATTCCCTCTATTAATTCATTAAAAATTTCCTCTTTAAATTTTCCCATAGCTATGTAATCTAAGAAAAAAAGCGGTCTTGCCCCGCAGGTGATAATATCGTTTACACACATAGCCACTAAATCTATGCCTATTCCTTTATGAGAATTTGCCATTATAGCTAATTTTATCTTTGTTCCTACACCGTCAGTTGAGGCTACTAAGACGGGATTTTTACAATAGGAGGTATCTAAGGAAAAAAGACCAGCAAAACCACCAATGGAGGAAATGACACCCTTTTGAGATAATTTTTTGGTTTTATCTTTCACGATTTCTACCAGGAGATTAGCTTTTTCTAAATCTACACCAGCCCTTTTATAGCTCTCAGCTTTACTCATCGGTAAGGATACCCCCTCAAGGATTAGATTAGTTTATAATTTTAGTTTATTTTTTTGTAATTACAAGCAATCTAAAGAATCTTAATTAGTATACCCTACGGTTAAACTCATTTGGGATGCCCTTGCCCTGCCTCTACAGAATGAAAAATTTTCAATGGGAATATTTGTAGGGGCTTGTCTTGCTGTGCCCAAAGAATTTAAAAATTGTATCCGCAACCCTTGTGGTTGCCCAATTGAGGGCACGGCGGTGCCGTGCCCCTACAAATTTTGGGCAGGGGCAAGCCCTGCCCCTACAGATTTTGAAATATTGGGCAGGGGCGAGCTTTAAAATTTGACAAAAATAATATTGTAAATTAAATTATTGATAAATTTACTCTTCAATTTTCTTATGAATTTAGCCCAAAGGATTAAAAAACTGATAGGTAAGGCTATATTTGGTTATACTCTTCTGGAAGAGGAGGACAGAGTTTTAATTGCCCTCTCTGGAGGAGAGGATAGCTTGGTTTTAACTCATTTTCTTTCTCAATG
>CALLJI010000200.1 GCA_938091475.1 uncultured Caldimicrobium sp.
GCTCTTTACCCTCACCAAACCATTACAAGAACTGGGCTTAGTCAATATTACTGATGAAGGTAAATATACTTCAAACATTTCCAACTTTGATGCCCTGGTTCAACAGGGTCAAATAGATAAAATCAAAAATGCCCTCTCTCAAACCAATACCAATCTTAAAACTTACTTAGAGGGTTTGACTAACACCTTGCAAAAGTATCAGCAAACTCAGGATAGCAAAATCAAGGCTTTAGATTTAAAAGTGCAAAACATCCAGAGGAATCTCACTAAGGAAGAAGAAAAATTGAGATTAACCTTTAGTAAGATAGAGGCCATAATGTATCAAAATGAGCAGCTAAGAACAAGGCTTGAAAATTTTGCAGTCTCCCTCTCTGAAGCTATCAAAAAAGGTTAATGCAATTTGCACTTCTTCCGATTAAATAAATAAAAGGAAAGAGAGGAGGTCAAAAATGGTTAACAGGCAAGCTAATTATTTGGAAAAAGAAGTCTTGCAAGGGTCCTCTTTAGATCATATTATCTTACTTTATGCAAAAGCTATTAATTCCTTGAAAGTTGCCAAGAAGGCTATAGAAGAGGGGCTAACTTCACCTGAGGTTGTCAAGAAAAAAGCAGAAGCTTTAACTAAAGCAGTAGATATCTTAATTTATTTACAAGCTATCTTAAATTTAGAGAAGGGAGGAGAAATTGCCCAAAAGCTTATGGAAATTTATGGCATATTGATAGATGAACTAATAAAGGTGAATTTCACTAATGAGACCCAAAAAATTCAAGATTCTATAGAAATTCTTGAAAATTTGAGAAAAGCTTGGCTTGACCTTAAACATAAGAACTCTATAGGTAAACGTTTAGCTCATACTAAGCCAATGGAGATGCAGACCTCACAAAACCCATAAAAAGACAGGGAGAGTATTTTTGGAGAGCAAACTCAAGAAAAGGCTTTTAGAAATTGAAGTAGCCCTATGTAATGAAGAATGGGATAATGCCTTAGAGCTTTATGAAAGACTAAATAAAGAATGGCCTGAAATTTCTAAGGAGTTAACTTTGGATGAAGCAAAGGAAGTTTTAAAAATTGTTGATTTTTTGGGTAAGCTTTTAAGAGAGAAAGTAGATAGTTTCAAAAAAAAACAGGACTATTTGAAGATGCGAAAGAGTTATTCTAAATTTATTTAGGCTCTTCTGTCTATAAAATAGGCGCTCCCTGGAACGGATTTTACCAGCTTTTTTATTTGTCCAGCTCTTTCAGCAACCTCTCCAATATGCTTAAACTTTCCTTTATGTACAGGTACGATAGCAAGAGAAAGAGAGGGCAAAGGGAATTTACATAAATTACCCTTTCTATCCTTACTAATTAAATATCCCCGTTGCAAATCCTTTGGGTTAACAAACTTAGGAACTAAACTGTCAAATCTTTTAATTATTTCTTTGGACATCTCTTCAGCTTTCTCAAGAGGTACTATTAAAACAAAATCATCTCCACCTATATGCCCAACAAAGCTCTCTTTACTTAAGGTCTGAAGAGTATTTAAAAGAATCTTACTCAAATTTTTGATCATTTCATCCCCTTTTGAAAAACCATACAAATCATTATAGGCTTTAAAATTATCTAAGTCTACATATATCACCGCTGAAGGTTCTTCCTTTTCTAAGGCCACTTTTATATTCTTTTCAATAGATACATTACCAGGGAGTCCTGTTAGTGGATTATTATCAGAGATACGCTCCAGTCGACTCATAGCAAGTTTAGTTCTTATCAGAACTTCAATGTCATCTGCTTTTGTAGTTATTATCTCATCTATAGCTTGGAGATACTGACGGAGATGATCTAAATCCAACTTATCTACAACAAGAATAAAGGGAATTCTCACTAAATTAAAATGCATCTTGATGTCTCTTAAGAGGACCTGAAAAGACTTGGGATCCTTTTCATAATAATAAAAGAGCAGATCAGGTGGTTTGAAAAGGAGTGCTTCAAAAAACTTATCCACCCTGTAGAGGGATTTTACTCTAAAATTATTTGACTCCAGCCTCTCCTTCCATCCCAAAAAGGGAGCTCTCTTTTTCCAAAAGGTATATATGGTTAATTTTTTGGTAGGCATAGGAACTAATGAGTTCTTAGGTAAAATCCTTCTTTAGCTCTTCTGTAAAGAACTTTAATTCATATAGGCGTGGTTCCAAGCGATAGTAGATTTCTTTTATTTCTGGAAGAGAGATCTTTAAAATTTTTAAACTTTGAGGTTGAAAGGGTGGAAGCTTATCCTCTAAGGTTTTCCCATAACCACGGGCATGAATTAAAATATCAGCTAAATGAAGGCAGGCAGCTTCTTTTTTATATTTTTTGGCTTGTTCTATGAAATGGTGTGACTGAACAGCCTCTATTAAGCGTTCCGGAAGATTCCATTGAGTCATTAAAAAAGCCCCTATTTCAGCATGATCAATACCTAGGACTATTTGTTCCACTTTGAGGGGTTCCTTTCCTTGTTGTACTATTTTTTTGATCACTTCATACTCCTCTCTGAAGGTTACCATTTGAATCACCCTGCCTAAGTCGTGAAGTAAGCCAGCGGTAGCAATTTCCTGAGGTTCTGCAAGATTGACCTTTTCAGCTATAATCTTAGCACAAGCAGCTACTCCAATAGAATGTTCCCAGAGACCAATGTCTTCCTTATGAATAATCTCAAAAATAGAAGAAGTCATAATCAAAATTTTTAGAACATTGAGACCAAGAAGCATCATAGCTTGATTCACCGTTGAAACCTTTTTTGGAAATCCATAAAAGGCAGAATTTGCTAAGCGTAAAACCTTAGTAGTGATCACTTGATCCTTTTCTATCACCTCAGCAATTTGATTAAGTGAAACTCTCTCATCTTCAATCATAAGCGAGAGTTTTTGGACAATAGGAGGTAGGGTTGGTACCCCCTCTAACTTTCTTAGTTTCTTTTTGACCTCTTTTCTCTTCTCTGTAGCATCATACATTTATCTACCCTCGGATGAGACTTTTTTGAATTTCTCGTAAAGAAGTTCCTTAATAATTTCTTTGATTTGCAATAGAGTTTCTTCACTAACCTCACTAAATCTATATTCAAGTTCCCCCAACTCTTCTTCTAAGTTTTTTTCCCAAGGAAGCTTCACTACGGTGCCTTCAACCGTAATATAGCTTACACCCAATTCCTTAAACTTTTCGATCATTTCCCCAGTGATTTCAACCCCTTTACCACAGAGCACCCTACCCTGACTATCTATCACCTCTTCAAAAGTTCTCATACCCGGAGTAATCATTGAAAGTGGCAATCTCTGCATATTCCTTTACCCCTTTAGATTATTTTATTCAAACTATACTCAATTATACCTTGAACCCCATATTCTAAAAGCTTAGGCACTAAATACCGAACTTCCTTTTCTGAGACAACTACCTCCAGGGCATACCAATCCTTTTGATAAAGTTTAGAAATTGTGGGAGCAGTAATACTTGGTAATATCTCCACCACCTGTTCTAAATTTTCTGCAGGTACATTCATCTTTAAACCCACCTTTTTATGAGAATTAAGAGCACCCTTTAAAAGAACCGCAATTTGTTGGATTTTACTTTTCTTCCAAGCATCTTCCCAAGCCTCTGTGTTTGCAATAAGTTGAGGGTAAGTTTCAAGCATTTCATAGATTATTTTCAATCCGTGAGCCTTTATAGTTGAACCAGTTTCCGTAACCTCCACAATGGCATCACATAACCCTTGGACAACTTTGGCTTCTGTTGCACCCCAAGAATAGGATACTTCAACAGGAATCCCTTTCTCATAAAAAAATTTTTTTGTATAATTAACAAGTTCTGTGCTAATTTTTTTTCCACGCAAATCTTCCAGGGTATTAATATGGGAATCTGCTTTCACTGCAATTACCCAACGGGCAGGTTTTTTACTTATCTTTGAATAAGGAAGATCTTCCACTACTACTACCTTTGAGTCATTATTAAGAATCCAATCCTTTCCTGTAATACCAGCATCAAGAATACCAGCCTCTATATAAAAACTCATCTCCTGTGGTCTACAAATGACCATTTCTAATTCGGGATCATCTATTTCTGGAAAATAACTTCTGTGATGCACTTCAATGGTCCACCCTGCCTTTTCAAAAAGTTCAATGGTAGCCTTTTCCAAACTTCCTTTTGGGATTCCAAATTTAAGCTTTCTCTCCATAAACCTCCTCCGGATTGAAAAGTCTTGTCTCTATAATCTCCCATCTTCCTTCTCCTTTAAAAACTCTGAAAAAACAACTTGAATATCCTTTATGACAGACAGGTCCTCGGGGATCCACTTTTATTAAAAGTGTGTCTTCATCGCAGTCTATGAGGATTTCCTTTACCAAAAGTATGTGTCCAGAGCTTTCTCCTTTCATCCAAAGCTTCTGTCTACTTCTACTGTAAAAATGGACCTTCCCAGTTCTAACAGTTTCATTAAAAGCTTCTCTATTCATATATCCAAGCATTAGTACTTTACCTGTGGCATAATCTTGAATAATGGCTGGAAGAAGACCCTCACCTTTCTCAAAATTTAGTTGTGTCTCCATTTCTTATTCCCCCTACTATGGTTCTCAATAGATTCTCTGGATCTTTAGCTTTCACCAATGAAGTGCCTATAAGGACACCTTTAAAACCTTTCTTTTTTAATTCCAGTATCTCCTTAGCCTCTCTAAAACCAGATTCAGCAATCACTGGAATATTAGAGGGTATTAAAGGTAAGATTTTATAGCAATGTGCCTGATTTAACTCTAAAGTATTTAAATTTCTATTGTTTATGCCTATAACTTTTGCTTCTGCCCTAAGGGCCTTTTCCAGGTCCTCCTCTGAGTGAATTTCTACTAGAGCAGAAAGCCCAAGTTTATAAGTATATTTAATCAACTCAGAGAGCTCCTCTTGGGAGAGGAAATTGGTTATTAATAAAACAAAATCTGCCCCAAAGGCTTTAGCTTCCTCAATTTGCACTGGATCAAGAATAAAATCCTTCCTTAATATTGGCAACTTAGTTACCGTTCTAACTCCAGCCAAGTATTCAAGAGATCCGTAAAAAAAGTTTTCTTCGGTAATAACTGAAATAGCTTTTGCACCTGCCCTCTCGTATGATTTAGCCAAATCAATAGGATTAAAATTCTCTTTTAAAGAACCCTTTAAAGGACTTGCCTTTTTTATTTCGGCAATAATAATAAATTTTTCCTGCTCTAAATAAGCTGACAAATTAAAGGCTGGGCGATCCCAAAAGGGTTTAAAATATAATCCCTTTTGTTTTCTTTTAAGTACTTCAAAATATTTTTCATATAAAATTTTGTCTAAAAGCTTCATACCCTTTAATTTTAGCATATAGAAATTTTTTATAAAGGTGTTTAAATTTCAATTCCCTCTTATTGCGGGCAGCCGCAAGGGCTGCCCCTACAGATTTTGTTAATTCTTCGGGCACAGCATGCTGTGCCCCTACACCTTTTCTAAATCCGAAAATACAAAAAATTGTAGGGGCATGACATGTCGTGCCCTAAAAAGATTTTAGATGTAGGAGGGGCGATTCACGAATCGCCCACAAATTCGTAGGGGCAGGACTTGCCCCAGCACAAATGTTTTGTTTGAAGGGGCACGGCACCGCCGTGCCCAAATAGGGTAGCCACAAGGGCTGTCACTCCTACAAAAAATTAGGGTATAATACCAAATAACCATGTTTTACAAATTTACCATGACAAAATTAAATGGGAAAAGGCAGGAGAACTTGGTTGTCCCTGGGTCTTTGAACCCTTATCGTAGTTTGTTCCCTGCCTCCCAA
>CALLJI010000201.1 GCA_938091475.1 uncultured Caldimicrobium sp.
GCTTTATATCCTCTCTTCTCTCTAAAGCTTTTGCTCTGACTTTTCTTAAAAGGGCTTTCCTATCATATTGGCTCTCAACGGGTATACGAATAACTACATCTGTAACTGGATACAAGGTACAAGCCTTGTAATATATTTCATCAATTTTCTCTCCTTTAATTTGTCCACTTTCTAAAAGGACCTTACATTTATTACAAGCCCCTATTCCTCCACAACTTGCATTAATGTGTACGCCTAAACGCATAGCTAAATCAAGGATGGTTTCTTCATGCCATATCTCTTCCTCAATTTGGTATGGCAGGAAAAGAACCTTAGGCATTAGCATCCTCTCTTTTCACTTTTTCTTTACTATATTTGAAGGACTATGGGTTTTCAATTTAATAAACAATTTTTCACAAATTCAAGGCTATTTCAAAAACTCTTTAAGCAGTTATAAGGACTACTATGTTATTCCTAAAATCAAGTCATACTTTTTTAACACTTTTAAATGGCTACATTTTTCTTTCTTTATTCTACTATTGATTAATTTGATAGGAATGCTCAACCTAAAGGAATGATTTTGCTACACAAGAAAGAAATTTTTTAATTTTGTAAGGGGTAAATCACGATTTGCCAAAAGAAGATAAAAATGTAGGGGCTCAGCATGCTGAGCCCAAGAATATAAAAATCGTAGGGGCACCCATTGCGGTTGCCCATTTTGGGCACGGCGGTGTCGTGCCCCTACAATTAACTCTCTTTGGGATAGGGCAATTTCTTTCTATAAGATATGACATTTCAAAATTGTAATTAAGTATGCCATTTCAAAATATTGATCCACATACAAGTGATGTGACCAAATGGAAGAATAAGGTAAAAGAAGGATATGGCCTTTCAAATTAGTAAAAGGGGGCAGTTATCGCCCCCTTCTAAAAACCCCATTTAGAGATAAATCCCTTATTTGATTTGTTGAGGTAACCAAACCTCATTTTCTGCAGGTAGAGCTGTTAAATTAGCCCATTCAATCCAATTACCGTCATAAACTTTAACATTTTTATATCCCAGAAAATGTTTCAAAATGATATATGTATGAGCTACTCTATCTCCGCTATGGCAATAAGTATAAACTATCTTATCGGGAGTGACTCCTGCTTCAATGTATGCCTTTCTAATTTCCTCAGGAGATTTAAAGGTATGATCTTCTTTATTATTAGCAGCCACCACACTGGTTACATTTATGGCTCCAGGTATATGACCACCACGAATAGCACGAATTCTCTTTCCGGTAAATTCATCAGCTGGTCTTGCATCAACTAAAACAATATCCTTGGCATCTTTTAAAATAACATCTTTATAAATATCACTCCAAGTGATCAAGAGTTCTTTATTTGGTCCTTTCGTTTTGTAAGGCTTAGCCACTTTAGGGGTAGCAGGTTCTGTTGTGATAGGATAACCACTCTTCTTCCAGGCTAAAAGTCCGCCATTTAAAAGTTTTAATTTTTTAGGATCGTGTCCATAAAGTTCCATAATAAAGAGAAATCGTGAAGCAAAGAGTCCATTAGTATCATCGTATGCTACAATCACAGCGTTATTATCAATACCTAAACGCGCCATAAGATTAATGAATTGTTCTGTATTGGGATATTTAAAGGGTGGATGTTTGGTGATATCAGCAAGATCTGCGTATCTGTTTACAGGTAAAGCACCAGGAATGTGACCTTTAGCGTAGGACTCTGGCTTGTTCTGTACGTCAACAATAACGATATTGGGATCCCCAAGTTTCGACTTCAACCAATCAACACTCACTAACTCCACTGCAAATAAAGCACCTGCCCAAAATATTACAACTAAAAAAGATAAAAAAAGTGATAAGAATTTTTTGGTTATCATAACCTCCACCTCCTTTTTATTTTTACATAACAAGTACAAGTTTTATGCCAATATTAAGGTTTGTAAATTAAGGCTTTTCAGGAATTAAAGAGAATTAATTTTGAAATATCTTTCAAAATGAAATATATTTTGATTGATACAATTTTGATTTAAACCACGAAGGATCGCGATTTATAAGATTTCAAAATTTAATCTTTTGTTATTTCTAAGGTCAAGTCACACTTTTTTTACTTTTTTGAATGGTCACATTTTTAATTCTTCGCTTTATACTATTGAATTCTATTGAAGGGGCACAGCACACTGTGCCAAAGGAATAAAAGTGGTAGCCGCCGGCTTTAGCCTGCGAAAAGAAGCTAGGGGCAATTCAAGCTTTGCCCTGATTTGTAGGGGTAAATCACGATTTGCCCAAAGAATATAAATATCTAGGGGCAACCCTTGCGGCTGCCCAAAATTGTTCTAAACCCTGTTGGCAGGGGCAAGCCCAGCCTACAAATAGGGGCGATTCGTGAATCGCCTCTACTGATGAAACCTCTGGGCACGACATGTGGTGCCCCTACAAAAAATTGGGCAGGGCAAGCCCTGCCCCTACATTTTCGAGGCAATTTGAGAATTGCCCTTACAGGTGAAACTTTTGGACGCGGAGGTGTCGTGTCCCGATTTTTATAAAATTTTTGGAAAATCGGAAAATTTAGTAGGGGCGCTTAGCATGCTAAGCCCAAGGATTTTAAAAATCGCTGGCTTTAGCTTGCGAAAAAATCTGTAGGGATAAAGCAAGATTTGCCCAAGAATTTAAGAAATACAGGGAGAGCCTTTGCGGCTGCCCAAATGTAGTTTTAAACCCTCTGGACTCGACTTTGCCGTGCCCTTATAATCAAAACCATCTGGACAAATCAAACCTCCTGTACATTGTGACATTTTTAAATAGTAATCACCTTCTCCATTTTGCTCTTTTCTATTTTTAGGGTTTTTCATTATACTAAATTAAACTGTTTTAATTTCCGCCAAAGAGTGGTAGTACTTATTCCTAAGATTTCAGCTACCTTTTTTCTATTTCCTTGAAAAAGTTGTAGAACCCTAGCAATATATCTTTTTTCGAGTTCTTCCAAAGACAAAAGGTCCGTGCAGATTTCTTCTTCATTTGGTCTCTTGCTTTCTTTGGGTACATTAATGTTTTTAAGTACAGGTCCAGTTTCCATAATAACAGCTCTCTCTATTGTGTTTTCTAATTCTCTAATATTTCCTGGCCAACTATATTCCATAAGTTTTTTCATAACTGCGTTTGAAATAGAATTAATCTCCTTACCATATTTCTTAGCATATTTGTGTAAGAAATGATAGGCAAGTAGAGGAATATCTTCTTTCCGTTCCCGTAGTGGGGGAAGATTGATAGTGACTACATTTAGTCTATAAAAAAGATCTTTTCTGAATCTCCCAGCCTCTGCTTCCTTTTCAAGAGGAGTATTAGAAGCAGCTATAATCCTCACATCACAACTTATAGGCTCTGTCCCGCCTACTCTTAAAAAAGTTCCATCTTGTAATACCCTTAAGAGCTTGATTTGAAAATTAAAGGAAGTAGAATTAATCTCATCCAAGAAAATAGTGCCTTTATTAGCAGACTCGAAAAGCCCCTTTTTTTGTCTATCAGCTCCTGTAAAAGCGCCTTTTTCGTATCCAAAGAGTTCAGTTTCAAGTAGAGATTCTGATAGTGCTCCACAATTTATGGGTAAAAACTTTTCATCTCTTCTTTTGCTTGCTCGGTGAATGAGTCTTGCCACTAACTCTTTACCAGTTCCTGTTTCTCCTTGAATTAAAACTGTGGTATCAAAAGGCGCTACTTTCTCAATTAGAGCTTTAATCTCAGAGATGGCTTTACTATTTCCTATGAGTTCTTCATATTTATAAAATTCTATTTCCTCCAACAACCTCTTATTTTCTTTGATAAGCTTTGCATGCTCAACTGCTCTTTTTATTACCATTAATAAATTTTCTGGTTCAAAAGGCTTAGTTATATAATCAAAGGCCCCTTTTTTCATTGCTTCTATAGCAGATTCAATAGTGCCATAGCCTGTAATAAGAATAACTATAATTTCAGGATGAATCTCTTTAGCCCTCTCCAGAACTCCAATACCATCTATATAGGGCATTTTCAGATCCGTAATTACTATATCTATATTTTGTGTTTTTAGAACTCTAATAGCCTCTCTACCATCCTCAGTAAATATAGAAAAAAGCCCCTCTTCTTTTAACAATTCCACGATGAGTTGACCCATAGCTACATCGTCTTCAATAATTAAGATTTGAAGATTTTCTTTTTTCATAGACTTGAATTTAATTTGTGATAGGCAAGGTTATAATAAATGTTGCACCCTCCCCCTCCGTACTTTCTACATCAATAAAACCTCCATGGTCGCTAATAATTCCAGAAGAGATGGATAGCCCTAATCCAGTGCCTTCACCTACTGGTTTGGTAGTAAAAAAAGGATCAAATATGCGAGGTTTGATATCCTCTGGTATACCTGGTCCATTGTCTGCAATTACTATTTTAACCGAATTACCCTCTTTATAAGTTTTTATATAAATTTGACCATTCCTCTGATCTTTGACGGCTTGTATAGCATTTATAACTATATTTATTAAAGCTTGTTCCATAAGTCTTAGATCAATTTTAAGATTAGGTATATCACCAAACTCTGTAATTACTCTGATATGATTTTTTTCTATCTCTTGGTGCAATAAGCCTAAAATATCTTTTAAAAGCAGGTTAATGTTTGCTTCTTTTAAATTTTTAGGGGAAGGGCTGGATTGTCGGGCAAAATTCAAAAGCCCTTTTATAATTTCTCCGCTTTTTTTGGCTTGATCAATAATTATCATTAGCCACTCCCTTTGTCGAGGATCTAAATTGCTACTTTTAAGTAAGAGTCTTGCATAACCTAAAATATTTCCCAACGGAGTATTTAATTCATGAGCAACCCCTGCGGAAAGCTGCCCAAGAGCCACCAATTTTTCTGTTCGATAATAAATCTCTTGTCTATATTTCTCTTCTGTAACATCTCTAAAGGTGATAACCTTGCCAATTTCTTCTCCTTTATAATTTTTTATAGGTGCAATATTTAGAGAAATAGTAAGTTCATTACCACTCTTTGTACGAATATTTAATTCGGTGCTTTTACTGGTTTCAAGCTCAACAAAATTAGTTGATAACGCTTGAAAGAATCTATGGTAGGGTAACCCAATAATTTCTGAGGCATTATATCCTGTAATTTTCAAAGCAGCATTGTTAAAAGTGATAATAGAACCATTTTGGTCTGTAACAAGGAGTCCATCTGATAGACTCTCTATAATAGTTGCCAATTTAGATTTTTCTAATAAATAAAATTCCCGCTGTCTCTTTTCAGCAGCTTCAGCCTTTTTCTTTTCAGTTATATCTAACAAGACTTCAATTGCCCCTACTATATTGCCTTCATTGTCTTTAAAGGGAGTAGTTACAATTTGAAAATATTTATCCTTCTTTCCCACTTCTTTTACCACAGTTCTACCCGTAGCCATAGTCTCAATAGCTGGACAATCAAAGCCTGGATAATCTTTATTACAATAAATTTTATGGCAGTAATTACCCTCAGGAACTGAGATATTTTTATCCACCAAAAGGGCTTTCAATTTTTCATTACATCTGAGAATTCTAAAATCTGTATCAATTATAGAAATACCTACCCCTGTCGCATTAAAAATTGCTTGAAGCTCATCTCGAGCAACCGCTAATTCTCTGTTGGTCTCCCTCATATGTTCAAGGATTTGACTAAAGGCTTCAGCTATAATTCCTATAGGATCAAAATCTAATAAAGTTTCATCATCCAACTCTTCTGGCTTTAGAGGTAAAGTGCCCATTACCTTTAGCAACTGATTAACTTTATCACGAATATATTGAATATAACGCTTGTTTGTTTCTCTCAATAAATTGATTTCTTTTAATAATTGAGTAATACTTAAATCCTCATAAGCACGATTTTCTTTAAATTTTCTTCTTGGCCTGGGCATTTTACCTCCTCTTATTTATTTTAAAAATTGTAATTTCATAATAAGTATGTATCTTTTCTACTTCCACCTCATAACCCATAGCTTTTGCAGCTTCGGGAATAGTTCGAGTAGCATCTCTATGATCAGTTTTAATAACTATTTTCAACTCACCTTTCCTAAGTTTTTCGTAATTTAAATTTATTTCTTTTAAAGCTATGAGTAAACAAGAAGGGCAGGTCTGACCTAAAATGTCTAAAATTTTTACTTCCATCTTTTCTGCTCAAACAATTATTTTATCAATTATATTAAAAATTTTTTAATTATCATAGATCCTAAAAAGGCACCTAAGGTCATATTTATAGCAAAAAGAATAGACTCAATAGTCAAAAGAGGTAAAGCTCCTGCTAAATATTTAAGATTACACCCTAAAGCCACTCTTGCTCCATAACCCACCATTATCCCGCCTACCAATGCAAAACAAGCTTGTTTAAGAGGTGGGAAACCAAAAATTTTAAACTCTCTTAAATAAAGGGAAGTTAAAAAAGAGCCTAAAAGGATACCTAAAAGAAGAGCTAATTCCGTGTAAAAGTATAAATCTACTTTTGGGCCTGCACCACCGCTTATTATTAAGTTATTAGAAACTACCACTAAAGAATCTTGAGAAAAATAAAGTACCTTATTTATATACTCAGGTAAAATTAATTTTTCTATATAGGCACCTATTTTTGCATAAGCAGTAGTAATTCCCATAGGCCAGCCAGAAAATATATAAACCATAAAATTTAATAAGGCAAAAATTAATGCTACTTTCCAGGGTTGTATATATCCCTGAGCATATGCAAAAACCTTCCACTTACCTTCCTTCTTCCACTTATAAAAAAGAAGCAAACCAGTTAAAACTAAAAAAAACGAAATGACTCCACTACCTTTTATAAAGATAGAATGGGAAATAAGCGTTGACTTTCTAAAGGTCTCCCAAGAAGGATGCATCTCAGCATAAATTAAACTGCCTACTACAATACCTATAAAAGCCAAAAAATTCGTCAAATTTCCCTTAGCCATTTTATATAAGGTACTTACCACACATCCTCCTGCTAACACCATCCCTATACCAAAGATTAGCCCCCCTAAAGCGGTACCTAAGGAAGGCTGATGATAAGTAGGTGGAGGATAAAAATGTATTAGTCCCAAGATTCTCCCTAAATAAAATAAAGGTATTTGAACTATTATCAAAAGCATTAAAGCTCTAAATAATGTATAATCCTTAAAAAGAAAGATATCCCTTATAATTCCAGCTATACAAAAATCTCCTCGATTTAAAACATTTCCTAATATAATTCCCACAAGAAAATTAAATAAGAAGAGATAAATAGGATCTACTATTAGCATCTATCTATATAATATTAAAGCGCTAAAGCCAAATTTCAACTCTCTTAGAGTTTTTGTGGTTACTATTTTGAAATGTCACATTGTAAAGAATTTAAGGATGTAGGGGCAATTCACGAATTGCCCCTAAATTCGTAGGGGCACGGCATGCCGTGCCCAAAATTCTTTTGTAAGGGCTGGGCTTGCCCCAGCCCATTTATTGTAGGTGCACGGCACTGCTGTGCCCAAAAGGTTTTATTTGTAGGGGCAGGGCTTGCCCCTGCCCAGTTTTTTGTAGGGGCACGGCACCGCCGTGCCATCAACAGGGCAGCCGCAAGGGCTGCCCATAAATTTCTAAGATTTTTGGGCTAATCGTGATTTACCTCCGAATCAGGGCAATTCTTGAATTGCCTCTACCCTTTGTATTTAATTATTGGGCTCAGCGTGCTGAGCCCCTACAGTTTTTCAATTTTTGGGGCAAATCGTGATTTACCCCTACAATTTTTCTCGCCGGCTAAAGCCTGCGGCTACCATTTTTAATCTGTTAGAGACGATTCACGAATCGCCCAAAATTTGTAGGGGCAGGGCAATGCGGAGCCCCTACAGTTAAATCGTTTAGGTATGGTAGGACAGAGACATAACAAATTTTGGAATATTTTCCCCTTTTTGACTTGACAAGTTTTAAAAAAGCTTTAAATAAAAGTTATGTCACAAATAGCCATAGTAGGTGGAGGCTCTTGGGGTACAGCCCTAAGTAAAGTTCTTGCAGAAAAAGGTTATAATGTCTCACTTTTAGTAAGAAAAGAAGAAATAGCTCTCTCTATTGAAAAGGATAAAGAAAATCCCTATTATCTTCCCTCAATCAAATTGCCTGAAACATTAAAAGCTTCTGTTGATCCAGAAGAGGTATTTAAAAACGCCAATGTAGTCCTTTGGGCCATTCCCTCCCATACCCTGGAAGAAAATCTAAAAAAACTTTTACCTTATCTTAAGGGCATTCCCTATCACATTTCAGGTATAAAGGGAATAGATTTTGAGACTGGAAAAAGCCCTCTAACTTTATTACAGGAATATTTAGGAAGGGAAAAATCTTTTTTTGTTTTAGGTGGTCCATCCTTTGCCATAGAAGTAGCCAAAGGGCTTCCCACCGCAGTAGTATTAGCAGGACAAGAAGGCGAAGATATCATTAAATTACAAAACCTATTAGCCTGGAAATACTTTAGAGTTTATAGAAGTTATGATCCTATAGGTGTTGAATTGGCTGGAGCTCTGAAAAATGTTATTGCCATAGCCTCAGGAATTTCTGATAGCCTCTCTTTAGGACTTAATGCCAGAGCTGGACTTATTACCCGTGGATTGGTAGAAATGATAAGACTTGGAACAAGATTAGGTGGCAAAAGAGAAACCTTTTATGGTCTTGCTGGATTAGGTGATCTCGTGCTCACCTGCACAGGTGCACTTTCCAGAAATTATCAGGTTGGCCTTAAACTTGGGAAAGGACAAGGTATAGATGAGATTCTCCAAGATCTTAAACAAGTAGCTGAAGGAGTCAAAACAGTTGCTACCATAAAAAAAATAAGTGAAAAATTACACATCTCTTTACCAATTTGTGAAGAAGTTTATAATGTAATTTATCTCAAGGAAAAACCGGAAAGATCTATAGAAAAACTCTTAAGTAGAGATTTAAAAGAGGAATTTGAGGAGGAGGCATAACTATGAAAGAACTTAAATTAGTAATGCATATTCCAGACTCTTCAAGATTTGAAGCGGGGCTAAAACAATCCAGAAATTTTGCTTTGGCTATGGAAGATAAACCCTATCAAATCCGAATTTTAGTAAACTTTGAAGGAATAACGGTACTTAACAATTTTACACCCTATGAGGAACTCTTTAAAGAGGTTTTAAACTATAAAGCTGAAGTATACTTTTGTGCCAATGCATTAAAGGGTTTCAATATACCGCCTGAAAAGGTTCCACCTGGAGGAAAAATAGTCAGCGCAGGTATAGTAGCCCTGGTTAAATGGCAAGAAGAAGGTTTTAAATATGTAAGGGCCTAAATATAGTTATATTTTAGCCATTCTCAATAACTCTTTTACAGTAGGAAATTTATCCTTGACCCAAAAATAAGGCATCCCTAATTCTATAGCTGGTTCGATATCGTCTTCCCAGGTGTCTCCAATCATAAAAGCCTCTTTAGGTGCTATTTGAAAAAATTTAAGTGCCTGATTGAAAATCTCTTTATGAGGTTTGAGATATCCAACTTCGCATCCTATAAAAATAGCATCAAACTTGTTCAATAAATTATGCCCCTCTAAAATAGAATAGAGCCTACCATCCCAATTAGAAATAACCCCAAGCTTAAATCCAAGGGATTTTGCCTCTTCAGAGAAACTCCAAAAGTCTGATACTACTTCTACACACTCGGGAGATGCAAAAAAACTATAAGCTTTCTCAAAAATCTCCTCAAAAAAGGGAAATTTTTTGTATTCATAAAAAACTTCCCAAAAAACTTCTTTCCAGGCCCTTTTACAAATTTCACCATTTAATTTAGAGTTTCCTAAGGCGCTTTTAAAGACCCTTTTAAAGGTCTGGCGCATCCTTTGAGCAGTATACTCTTCTTCTATTTTTATTCCATACTCCTTCCAGAGGTTTGCATATATTTTGCCCAAGGTTGGTTTAAATCTTAAAAAAGTTCCTTCAGCATCAAGTAAGATAACCTTCAACATATTGAAAAAGCTAAAGACTATTTGATGGGTTTTAAAGTCTTTTTATATTTTGGTGGGACAAGTTCAGGAAATTGGGTGTAGTAAATATTTCCTTTTTCGTCTGCATACATATAGATAGGTTTTGTAAGGTCCTCTTTTAGATAATTATCCTTTGTTGCCTGGTTGGTGAAACCTTGTTCGAGGGTTAAATAATTCTTTAAAACCTCGAATTTTTTATCCCCAATACCCTTAACTTCTTTCAATTCTTCGAGACTTTTAAAACCTCCCTTGCTTTCTCGCAGTTCTAAAATCTTCTTAGCAGTGGCTTCACCTATACCTGGAAGAGCCTTAAGTTGCTCAAGGGTAGCTGTGTTTAGATTTAACTTTTCTTGAGCAAATAATAGGGTTGTATTTAAGGTAAAACACAAAATAAACAAGAGAATGAAAAAGTAAAAGATCATTTCTCACTTGTCTCAAAAGATTTTATAGCCTAACAATTACCATAAATTGATTTGGGCTCCGCCAAGGGAGCCCAAATAAAACTGGTTTATACTCTATACGCAACCAACGGGCTTAGGAAGACCAGCCATTTTACAAGCACCCTTTCCAGGACCAGATGGGAAAAGCTCATAGATCTTCTTGAGAGGATACCCAGTAACCTTAGAGAGAATTCTTACCATAGGCGCTACACCGTTCTTTTTGTAATAATCCTGAAGCACATTAATAATCTTCCAGTGATCCTCTGTCAACTCCTGAATCCCCTCCAACTCTTTTACATATTGCACCCACTCCATACACCAGACATCTAAACCACCTTGTAGAAATCCATCCTCATCAAGCTCGAAAACTTTCCCTTTGTACTCAACTGTTGGCATAGCCCACACCTCCTTTATTTTTTTAATTTTATGCCATATATTATTGTTTTTATCATTTATTTTATTCTAAATATAAAGCATAAATTTTCCAAGTCAAGATTTGAGTTTTTTTTCACAATCTTAACATCCCTTCACCTTACTTCTAAAATCATAGGCACTTCATTACATTCTGGGAACTTAGAACATCTTATGCAATCTGCCCAAACTTTCTGAGGTAATTCCTGTTTTGAGACCTCATTAAACCCAAATCTTTTAAAAAATTGTGGATTTGTGGTTAAAACAAAAATTTTAGGAATCCCAAGTTCTTGAGCCTCCTTTATAGCGGCTTCTATCAACTTCTTACCAATTCCCCTTCTTTGGTTTTCCTCACTGACAACTAAAGATCTAATCTCTGCTAAATCCTCCCATAGAATATGCAAAGCACAAGCTCCAATGATGAGATCCCTCTCCTCAGCTACAAAAAATTCTCTAACCTTCTCATATAGTTCGGATAAAGGCCTCGGTATAACATCACCTTTCTTTGAAAAATGAAGAATAAGCTTATATATATATTTAACATCCGTAAGTTTGGCTTTTCTAATAATCAATTTACATCTCGAAGTTATTTTAATTCCACTATAAAGGGCTTCTCAACCCCAAGTTTTGCCTTCACTTCTGAGATACTCTGCTCTGCCTCCTCTCTTTTTCCAAATCTACCAACATAAACTTTATACATAGATTTCCCCTCCACATTAGCTTCTTTTATTTGTGCAAAGTATCCCATTTTTTCTGCTTTTTTCTTCAATTCCTCTGCCTTTTCTTTATGGGAGAAAGCACCTACTTGTAAAGAATAATGGCCAACTGAAGATACTGCCTCTTCCCCTTTTACTTTAGCCGCAATTTGGGCTACTTCTTTTTTTTGATAGGAAGGTTTTTTCTCTGTTTTTTCAGTCTCCTTTTTAAGTTCTTCTTTCTTTGTCACTTCCTTTTTAACTGGTTCTTTCTTAACTATGGCTTTTTTTTCAGTTTCCGAAGTTTGCCTTAACTCTTCTTTTTCCTCAGCTACTTGTTTTTCCGATGTTGCGTTTTGGGTAGCATTTGAAGTTTCATTTGCAGTAACTAGAGGGGCTTGAGATGCATCAGAAACATTTGAAGTAAGATTGCCAACTGAGGGTAAGCGTACCTCCCTTTCTAAAGCTACCTCTTCAGATACAGGTTTTCCACCAATTTTTGTTCCAATCCATACGCCAAGAATAAAAGTCCAAACTAATAGGCATAGTGCAAAGAGAATGACAAAAATTAAGGCTAACCGACTCAATTCAAATTTTATTTTTTTCCCTTCCATAATGCCACCTCCTCCTCACATTCTCTCAGGGCTTCTTATACCTAATAAATTTAAACCTTCTTTTATCACAATCTGACAACCCTTGCACAAAGCTAATCTTGACAAGGTTAACCCTTCATCTTCTACTATTATACGAAACTTATTATAATACTCGTGAAATAAAGCAGCAAGATCTAATAAATAATAGATTATCTTATAGGGTGCTAATTGAAGAGCCGAAAGTTCAATTTCATCTGGAAATTCTACAAGTTTTTTAAGTATCTCAATTTCTTCTCTCTCCTCTAAGGCTAAAGAAGGGAGCTCCTTTAATTTATCTAATTCTACTCTCTTCTCCTTAGCCTTTTCAAAAAGAGAGGAAATTCGGGCATGGGCATATTGAACATAATAAACTGGATTTTCCTGTGACTGTTTTTTAGCTAATTCTACCTCAAAATCTAAGGGAGAATCGGCACTCCTTGAAAGAAAAATAAATCTTGCAGCCTCTACCCCTACTTCCTTTACCAATTCTTTTAATTCCACATATTCAGCCTTTCTTGTAGACATACTCTTAAGTTTGCCTTCTTCAATTAAATTAACCATTTGAATGAGGATAACCTGTAACTTCTCTGGATCAATGTTTAAGGCTTGCAGAGAAGCCTTTAATCTTGGGACATATCCATGATGATCTGCTCCCCAGAGATTAACTCCTAAATCAAAGCCTCTCTTTATAAACTTTTCGTAATGGTAGCTTATATCACTGGCAAAATAAGTCCATTCACCTGTGGCTTTACGCACCACTCTATCTTTTTCATCTCCAAATAAAGTAGATTTAAACCATTTTGCTCCATCCTTTTCATAAATCAACCCCTTTTCGCTTAAAAGATGGATACACTCTTCTACTAATCCCTTTTTATATAAGTCTCTCTCAGAATACCAGTTGTCGTAATAAACTCTAAAGTCCTCAAGGTCCTTTCTTATATCCTCTAAAATTGTTTTAATGGCAAGTTCTCTGGAAAGTTCAAGGGCTTCCTCTTCTTTTCTTTCCAATAAATCGGGATAAGACCTTAAGGCTTCTTTAGCTATCTCATAAATGTATTCCCCTTGATAGAAATCCTCAGGAAATTCAACAGGTATTCCAGCCAACTCCTTTGCCCTTAAAAAAACTGAAGCTCCTAAAATTTCCATTTGAGTGCCTCGATCATTAATATAATATTCTTTAAAAACCTCAAAACCAGCTTTTTTTAAAATTCTTGCCAGAGCATCTCCATAGGCCGCTCCTCTACCATGACCAATGTGAAGGGGTCCTGTTGGATTAGCTGAAACAAACTCAACTAAAACTTTTCTCCCTTTGCCAATCTCAAGATTACCAAAGGCTTCCCTTTCTTTAATTATGTACCACAAAGTATCTTTATAAAATTGGGAATTTATCCAAAAATTAATAAAACCAGGTCCAGCAATCTCAAGTTTTTCAAAAAGGGGATCTGGGCTAAGCACTTCGAGCAGTTTTTTGGCCAAATCTTTTGCTGGTACTTTTTTTATCCCTTGAAGTACTAAGGCAAGATTAGTTGAATAGTCACCGAAATTCTTACTTTTTGGTTTTTCAACTTCAAAAGCTATCTCTTTTACCTCTGGATATAACTCTTTAAGAACCTTTCTTAATCTCTCTTTGATCTTCCTTTTGATCACCTTTTCTCTCCCCTTTTAACAGCTCTAAATCTAACGAAAAATCTGGACATTTAAAGGGTTTAGTATTATCTATAGTAAATTTTTTAGTGCAAAAGGCTCTCCAAGCACACCTGGCACAGAGAACTATTTCGTCCTGAAAATTATCCTGGGTATTCATCACACTCTATCAAAACTTTAGCCTTGAGAAAATCTATCTCCTTTATTTGTCCCCTTACTCTTTTGGGAGGTTCAAAAAAACTTTTCAAAAGAATTTCATCCCCTAAAAATTCTATTTGAGTAATATCCCGGGCTATCTCTTTCTCCTCTCCCTTAATTTTAACCCAAATTTTAGCTTGACACATCTCTTAATCTCTCCTTTTCTTTTTTTAACTTATTAAAAAACTCCAAAAGGGGTCTTTTGTCAAGAGCTTTCCATTGAAAATAAGTAGGAACTGGTGCCCATATTTCTAAAAATTCTTGTGTATGCGGATGAGGAAAGGCAAGATAAAGGGCATGCAATAGAATTGCCTTTCCCTTTAAAATTTTTTCTTTTCCCTCATATAATGTATCGCCCACAATAGGGTGCCCCTTTTTTGCTAAAACCCATCTCAATTGATGTTTTCTACCAGTAAGGGGGGAAAGCAAAAGCACTGACTCTTTCTCCATAACTTGAAGAACTTTAAAGAAGGTAAAAGTTTTTTTGAGCTTGCCTTTTATAAACATTTCCTCTTCCAACAACCCTTCCTTTTCCATAAAACTCCCTTCTACCTTGGCAAGATAGATCTTATTTACTTCACCCTTTGACATTAATTCAAAGAATTTAGCAGCTGTTTTGCTGCGCTTAGCAAAAGCAAGGGCTCCTGAAACAGGTTTGTCTAATCTGTGCAAAATAGCAAGAAAGACTTCTCTCTTCTTATCTTCCCTTGTCTTTAAATAATTTTTAAGATTCCAAAATAAAGATTCTTTCCTCTTCCTTGCCCCTTGAACTACCCAACCTGGCTCCTTATTGACAATAATCAAATATTTATCTTCGTATAGAATTTTCACTTTTTCTTTCTAATAATTCTCTCTTTTTGAAACCTTCAAAAGTTCTTTTTTCTTTGAAAAATTCCTCTTGAAGGCCAAAGAACTTAAAGATAAAACGAAAGAGTCCTTTCCCAATACTGGCTGGATGTAAAGGAATGATGGTTGGGTTATCGTAAGTGCCTGTCACCTCTAAAGGTAAATAGATAAACATTCTCTCTTTACCTAAAATAAGTTTATTAAGATAGGGGATATGTTCTATGATCACATCTATAGTTTTAAAAGGTGATACAAGAAAGGTTAAAGAAACTCCCTTATCTTTTAAAGAGATAGGACCAGAACCAAAGAGTCTAAATCCAGGGGCTGAAAGAAAAAGGGTATCAAGGTTTAACTTAGAATTATCAAACTCTCCCATCAAGTTTATTTCCTCATAAGGTAAAAGATTGTTCTCTAAATTGGGAATTTTACCTCTAAATAAATCTATAGGGCTTAAAAAGCCTAACACTCTAACTATCAAAGGAGCTCGGTATAGATAACCTCTGGGAGATTTTATTGACACGCGACCATAGGAATTTTCCAGAAAGGTTTTTTTCCAATCTGTATAAAAAAATCCTTCCATTTGGAAAGGACCTTCTAAAATAGTCTTAGGCATTTCCTCTGGATACATACAAGAAAATAGATCCAAAAATTCTCCTTGGGATGGAGAAAGATCTATAAAAAGATATTTATATTGTGGATTTCTCTCTAATTCAGCATAAAATTTAAGACCACAAAAATTTATCTCAGGTAAAGTAATAGAAAGTATGCCCTCTTCCCTTATAGACAAATTTCCCCTTAAATTTTCTAAAGTATGAGAGGTAGGTAAAACTAATTTTTCTGCGCCAAAGGTTAAATCTCCTCTTAAAGGAAGATCCTTTAACTCAACCTCTAAAACATCTTCTTTAACCTCCTTTAATTCCTCCTCCCTTTCCTCTTTTAAATATGCTTTAAGATCAAAGTTTTTTACCTGTAAATCTCCCTTAACTAACAAAAATTTCTCTTCTCTGCGAAGTTCCAGATCTCCAGAGAGAGAGGACTTTCCAACCCTTAAATTTAGCTCTTTTCCAAGGATACCCTCCCTTTCTAAATTAAAATTTCCTGCAAAATTTATGGGTATATCAACTAAAGTTAAATTTTCAATCCTTAAGTAACTTGGAAATAAGAGAAAATCTTCCTTTAAATAATCCTCAATGAGAGCCCTGAAATTTTTGCTATTGAATTGATCATACCATCTCTTAAGCAAGGTTGAACTAAAATTTACCGCAACCTCACCTTCTACTAAACCCTCCTTTATAGGTGGCCTACTGAAAAGGCTCATAAGCTCTTGCATCTCTGCTTTTCCTTCAAAATAAACATTGTATTTATCTTCTTTCTTAATAAAACTTAGACCAAAATTACTCGCTTTACTCTGCACCTTTCCCCTTATTTCCAGATCTTTTTCGGCTCTCACTTCAATTTGGGCAGAAAGAGCCTCTATTATATGTTTACCTTCATACTTCAAAAAATCTTTGGTAAGGAAGACATAAAAAGAGGGTATTTCTATGGGCCTTTCTTTTAATTCAAGCTTTGAATTTTTAATACCTAATAGGGTTTGTAGTTTATTTATATTTTTCTCTTTTACGATGCCCTTTCCAGAAAGATTAAAGAGGTTTTCTCTGAGCACATAGACACCTTCAAGTTCAAAGGGAGAATCCTCTATCAAAACCTGAGAACTAAGCATAGAAAACCTTCCCTCTTTAAAGATAAAGGGAAGATTTTCTGTGGAGAAGAAAAATTTTTCCTCTAAAAGGGGGAACTTAAGGGTGATCCCTTTTAAACTACCTTTTATATAAAGTGCATCAAGGAGAGGGGATAAATCTTCATTTATTTCATAGGAGCCCTTGTACCTCCCTTCATCAATAAGGATTTCCTTTAATTGAACTTGATAATTTGTAAAGACTTCCCTCAATTTGGTAGATTTTTCCAGAAATTCAGACATTTCACTCTCCTTTATAGCACCGGAGAGCTTATGGATATTTAATTGGTTTTTCGAAGGAAAAATCTCTCCTTGAATACCTGCTAAATAACTTTGGCCATAGCTGAGAGCCAAACCTTGAAGTTCTATTTTTTCATCACCATAGGCAATAATACCCTCATCCAAAGAAATTTTTTGAGCCAAGGTAGGAACTTTGACTTCAAGCTTTTTTGGAGAAATAGCTAAGTCTATTTGAGGATCTACTAATGTACCACTAAGATTTAAATCTAACCCTACATAACCTGAGATATCCCATTCCTTAAGAAAAGCCATCTTTTCAGTCAAAGAAATACCTAAATTTTGGAAAAAGCTTCCCTCACCCTCAAAGGTTCCAGTCAGTGAAATCTTAGGTTCCTTATCAAAAAGTGCTAAGGTTAACTCCTTCACCTTTCCTGCAATAGAACCATTTACTTTAGTTTCTCCAGAAAATTTTATTAATTTATTCTCAAAACTAAGATTTCCCTTAATTTCGCTAAAATTCAGAGCAATTTCTGGCACATAAACCTCGCCCTCTTCCACCTCTCCTTTTATTTTTAGATTATTTACCGCTAAAAGGTCCCTAATATCCTCACCTTCGGCAATAAATCTTAGATTCTTGAATAATCCACCTTTAATTCTGCTCTCTAACTCCTCTTTGATTTCCTTTGGTAAAAAGGGATCAAAGAGTGAGCTAACCTCTTCCCACTTAAGGGCTGTTAGGTGACCTAAAGCTTTATAGCTTTTTGATTTTTTTAAGAAAACCATCTCTCCCTTAAAGAGGGGATACTTCATATCAAGGGGAGAAAGATTCAGCTCAAACTCATTTTCTTTACCTCTAAAGTATCCTTGAAAAAAACCACAGACCAGTTGTTCTTTGCTATTCTTAAAGACAAGACAAGGCGCTTGCCCAGTAAAACCAATGTTCCATTCTCCTTTTTCATAACTCACCTCAGCAGATAAATCAAAATCGGTTTTAGAGAGAAAATTGTTTTGCCAAGCTTTTACCTTGCTTAGATCTAATCCTTTTGTTTTTAAAGTTGCCTCTAAAAAGTTATCAATATAATTGAATCTAAGGGACATTTCAAGCTTCTTACAAAAATCAGCTAAGGCCTCCATTTCAAGGAGAAGTTGAGAGCTTTGATGATTCGTCTTTACATAGATATTTTCAAACCCTATCTTAGAGTTTTCACCCCAAAGCACCTCTATGGTGGCATTCTTTATAAAAAGCGTAAGAGGTGGAGTTTTTTTAAGATTTTCTATTACCCTCTCATAATTGATTACTGGCTCTTCCTCTGTGACAAAAAGTTTTACCGAGGGATTTTTAAAGTAAAGCTTCTCTGGATAGAAATTGAAAGTTAAAAATCTCTTGCTTGAAAAATCTATGCGACCTTTGGGAAGGGCAACTGAAAAATCTTTTCCTTCAATGCGTAAATCCTCAAAGGCAAGTAAGGTTTTATAAAGATTAAGATGTATCTTCTTGTAAGTTATACTATAACCTGTTCTTTGATGGAGATAATTTTTGAGCTTTTCCTTGAAATAGGGCTTGTTTAGAAAATATTCAAGATTCAGAGCAAAAAAGCCAATTAAGAATATGAGAACTAAAAATATTAAAGAGATGAATAAAAAAAACCTTTTCATTAAAGTTATTTTA
>CALLJI010000202.1 GCA_938091475.1 uncultured Caldimicrobium sp.
AAGAAGAGTGCAAGAATTGTGGGAGAGGTAATTGGTAAATATCATCCCCATGGTGATATGCCAGTATATGATGCGGTGGTAAGAATGGCGCAGGATTTTACGATGCGCTATCCCCTGATTGATGGGCAAGGAAATTTCGGATCTATAGATGGTGATGCTCCAGCGGCTATGAGATACACAGAGGTTAGACTTACTCGCCTTGCTCACGAACTCTTGGCTGACATTGAAAAGGAAACGGTAGAGTTTGTACCTAACTATGATAATACGCTTAAAGAACCTGTAGTTCTTCCCTCTAAAGTTCCTAATCTTTTAATTAATGGTTCTTCAGGCATAGCTGTGGGGATGGCAACAAATATTCCGCCCCACAATCTCAGTGAAGTTGTAGATGCTCTGATGGCACTTCTTAGGAATCCAGAACTATCCATTGAAGACCTTATGCAATACATTAAAGGACCAGATTTTCCCACAGGCGCTTTTATTGTTGGGAAAGAGGGTATAAAAAAAGCCTATGAGACTGGAAAAGGACTTATTAGGCTTAGGGCAAAGTATGAAATAGAGAGAGAAAAGGATAAGGTAAGGCTTGTTTTTACTGAAATACCCTATCAAGTAAATAAGGCCAGCGTGGTAGAGAGAATTGCTAAATTAACTCAGGAAAAAAAGATAGAAGGCATTGCAGACATAAGAGATGAATCAGATAGAGAAGGCATAAGAGTGGTAGTTGAGCTAAAGAGGGAGTGGGCTCAAGCACCTCATAATGTAGCCAAAAAGATCTTGGACTTAACTCCTTTAGAGACCACCTTTGGTATTAATTTTTTAGCTTTAGTGCAAGGGCGTCCGGAGCTTCTAACTCTTAAAGATATCCTTCAACACTTTCTAAACTGGCGCAAAACAGTAGTCATAAGAAGGACACAATACGACTTACGCAAGGCCAGAGAGAAAGCCCATATCTTAGAAGGTTTTCTAAAGGCTCTATCTCACATTGATGAGATTATAGAGTTGATAAAGGGGTCTGAATCTCCCAAAACAGCCAAAGAGGCTTTAATGAAGCGCTTTGATTTTACTGAAATCCAAGCCCAGGAGATTTTAAATCTTAGATTGCAAAGATTAACCGCCCTTGAAAGAGAAAAGATTCTTCTTGAATATGAGGAGTTAAAGAGAAATATTGCCTATTATGAGAAAATTTTAACCCATGAGCCCACCCTGTTTACCGTTTTGGAAGAAGAATTAAAGGAAATAAAAGAACGCTTTGGGGATGCAAGAAAGACCCAAATCTTAAGTGAAGACATAGAAATTATAGAAGAAGTAAGACCAGCTGAGGAAGTATTAGTGCTTATTAGTGAGGAAGGATATATAAGAAAATTAAGTTTAGAGCAATTTTCTACCCAAAAAAGGGGTGGAAAGGGGGTTTTAGCTTTTTCCTCTGAGGAAAAGCTAAAGGCTACACTGCAAACTAAGGACTTTGCTTCTGTTTTAATTTTTACCACCTCTGGTAAGGTCTATCCTTTAGAATTAAAGGACATTCCAATGAGCACGCGCCAAGCCAAGGGAACCCATTTGAAGAATTTTCTACCTAAATTAGACGGGGAAATCGCTTTTATGCTGCCCTACCCAGGAGAAGGTTATCTCCTTTTAGCTACACAAGCTGGCATAATTAAAAAAATTCCCTCTGAGGAATTGGTTAAAATAAGGAAAAGCGGACTCTCAGTTATAAATCTAAAAGAAGGGGATAGGCTACTTTTTGGTGTTACCACTACAGGAAAGGATTCATTAATATTGTTAACCAAGGAAGGAATGGCACTTCACTTAAAAGAAGAGGAAGTAAGACCTATGGGAAGACAAGCAGAAGGAGTAATTGGAATACGTCTTGGGGAAAGGGATGAGGTAGTTTCTCTTATTAAAGTCGCAGAGGGGGATTTTGTTTTCACTATAACAGAGAAGGGTTATGGCAAGAAAACTTCGCTCTCTGACTTTAGGCTGCAGGGCAGAGGTGGTAAGGGTATAATAGCCCATGCCTTAAGTGATAAGACAGGTTTGTTAGTAGAAGGGATGATTATAAAAGAGGGCGAAGAAATCTTTATTTTTGCCTCTTCGGGGAAGGTCATTAGAATAGAGGAAAAAGATATTCCGGAACAGGGTAGAAATACTAAAGGAGTAAGATTGATTAGCCTTCTTCCAGGAGAGAGCGTGGTAGGAATTAATAAGTTAAAAATTTAATGGGCATAAGACTTGGATTTATTGGCAGATAAAAAATTTATGCTATTTTTAAAGAGAAATTTTTATGGGGGAAAGAGAGATGGAGAGAGGGGTTAGGCTGGCTATTGTAGGAGTGGGAAATTGTGCGAGCTCTTTGGTGCAGGGAATTTTCTATTATAAGGATAAAAACCCAGAAGATTTGAAAGGATTAATGTTTCCAAACATAGGGGGGTATAAACCTTCAGATATAGAAATAGTTGCAGCCTGGGATATAGATAAAAGAAAAGTAGGCAAAGATATAGCTGAAGCTATTTTTGCAAAGCCTAACTGTACTACCATATTTTATCCAGAGGTTCCTAAGCTTGGGGTAAAGGTCCGGATGGGTAAGGTTTTAGATGGAGTAGCTTCTCATATGAAGGATTTCCCTGAGGATAAAACTTTTGTTTTGGCAGAGGAAAAAGAGGATGAGCTTGAAGATGTGGTTTCCCATTTAAAAGAGGTTTCGGCAGATGTTTTAATAAATTATGTTCCGGTGGGCTCGGAAGAGGCAGCTCGTTTTTATGCTGAGGCTTGCCTTAGAGCAGGAGTGGCCTATGTTAACGCTATGCCTACTTTCATTGTCTCTGATCCCAAATGGGGTGAAAGATTTGAAAAAGAAGGCCTTCCAGCTGTAGGAGATGACATAAAATCTCAGCTTGGTGCAACTATCTTACATAGAACCTTAGTGCAACTTTTTTTGGACAGGGGGATTCCAGTAAAAAGAACCTATCAATTAAATTTTGGCGGAAATACGGATTTTCTGAATATGTTAGAAAGGGCAAGATTAAAAACTAAGAAGGTTTCTAAGACCGAGGCGGTAACTTCCCTTTTGCCCTATGCGATGGGAGATGAAAATATTCATATTGGGCCATCTGATTGGGTGCCCTGGTTAAAGGATAAAAAGATTGCTTACATAAGAATAGAGGGGGAGCATTTTGGTGGGGTGCCCTTAGCAGTTGAGGTCAAACTTGAGGTAGAAGATTCTCCTAATTCTGCAGGTTCAGCTATTGATGCGATCAGATGTGCTAAACTTGCCAAGGACAGAGGAATAGGTGGACCTCTAATCTCAATTTCAGCTTATACTATGAAACATCCTCCCCAACAGATACCTGATCATCTAGCCAGAGAATGGGTAATTGAATTCATTGAAGGCAAACGGGAAAGATAAATTTCTGGAGGGAGGCAATGGAACTTTCAAATAGACTTAAGAGGATACCGCCTTATCTCTTCGTAGAATTGGATAGACTTAAAAATGAGAAACTGAAAGAGGGAGCAGATGTAATTGATCTGGGAATTGGTGATCCCGATATACCAACCCCTCAGGAAATTGTAGAGGTAGCCAAGAGGGCTTTAGAGAAGGCTGAATATCATCGCTACCCAGCTAATCCCGGAAGTCTCTTTTATCGCAAGGCCTGTGCCAATTATATGCAAAGACGCTTTGGAGTTAGTTTTAATCCTGAAGATGAGGTGGTAGCCCTAATTGGATCTAAAGAAGGCATTGCCCATTTTCCCCTGGCCTTTGTTAATCCCGGAGATGTAGTGCTGTGCCCTGATCCTGCTTATCCCGTCTATCATCTGGGAACCCTACTTACAGATGGGGAACCATACTATATGTCCCTTTTGTGGGAAAAGGGTTTTTTGCCAGATTTTTCTGCTATACCAGAGGAAGTATTCAGAAAAACAAAAATTTTATGGTTAAACTATCCCAATAATCCCACTGGAGCTACAGCGGATAAGGAATTTTATAAAGAGGCTGTGCGCCTTGCTAAAAAATATAACTTTATTATAGCCAGTGATGCAGCTTATGTGGAATTATATTATGAAGAACCTCCTTTAAGTATTTTTGAGATAGAGGGGGCCAAAGAGGTTGCCATAGAATTTCATAGCCTTTCTAAGACCTTTTGTATGACCGGTTGGAGGATTGGTTTTGCGGTGGGGAAGAGGGAGCTTGTGCAAGCCTTAGCCAAAGCCAAGAGTAATATTGATTCAGGGGTCTTTACCGCTATCCAAGAGGCTGGAGCCTATGCCTTAAATAATTTAGAAAGCCTTGTTCCACCTTTACGAGAGATTTTTAAGGAAAGAAGAGATTATTTTGCTCAAGCCTTAGAGGAACTTGGATATGAACTAAAGAAGCCCTCTGCAACCTTCTATTTGTGGGTTAAAGTGCCTAAGGGATATACTACTTCAGAATTTTGTAAAAGGGTTTTGCAAGAATTGGCTATAGTAATAACTCCTGGAAATGGTTTTGGAAGTGCAGGGGAAGGATATTTCAGAATAGCTTTAACGGTGGAAATTAATAGATTAAAAGAGGCTAAAGAAAGATTGGCATCCCTGAAACTTTAAAGCAAGTTTTTTTATCCTTAGGATCAAATTTAGGAGACCGAGGAGCAAACCTTAAAAGAGCCATAAACTTACTGAAAAGAATATCCTTTCATATTGAAAGGATTTCTGAGATTTATGAAAGCCCACCCCTTTATTATCAAAGCGAAAACTTTTTTTATAACCTTGTTCTTAAGGGAAAAACTTTCCTCTCACCCTATGCCCTTTTTCTGGAACTCAAAAAAATTGAATTTCAGATGGGACGGAAAAAAACCCTAGAGCTCTCAGATAGACCCATAGATTTGGATATAATTTTTTATGAAGATTTAGTATTAAATTCTGAAATTTTAAAGATTCCTCATCCCAGAGCTACAGAGAGAGCCTTTGTTATAATTCCAGCCTGTGAAATAGATCCAAATTTTATTGATCCACTCTCAGGACAAACTTTGCAGGAAATTATGGAAACACAAAAAGACCTTTTTCAGGCACAAAATTTGCAAGTAGTATTCCATGAAGAAGGCTTATGAAATTTTTGATAATACTGCTTCTTTTTATTTTATTTTTATGGTACTATAGGAAAAGAAAATTAGAAAAATTAGTTAAAAAAAAGGTCCTTGAGGTAGAGATGAGGGCCTGTGATAATTGTGGAGTTTTTTTCTCTGCTAAAGAGCCTTTAGCAACAAAAGAAGAGACTAAAATTCTCTTTTTTTGTTCCGAAAAGTGCTATAGGGAATATTTGGATAAGGAAAAGGTGAAATGATAGGTGTTTTGCTTTTAATGTTTGTGATTTTGATTAGTTCTGAGGGGTTAGCATCAAAGATATATTTCTATGAAGATCCTGTAACTGGAGAGAGAATTTTCTCAAATATAGCTTGGGATGAAAATTTTAAAATTTATATGAAACTACCTAAGAGATCATCCAGTTTAAATAGAAATAATCTGAAGAGTTCGAGTTTATTGAAACTAAAGGCTGGGCAATGGGAGAATTCACTTTCTGAAAAATTTCATAAGATCTTTGAGGAAGTGGCTAAAGAATTTAACTTAGATCCTCATTTATTGAAGGCCATAGCTAAGGTTGAGTCAAATTTTAATCCAAGGGCTATTTCTCCTAAAGGAGCAATGGGAGTTATGCAGCTTATTCCTTCTACAGCGCGTTTAGTTGGGGTGTCCGATCCCTTTGATCCGATCGAAAATATCTATGGTGGGGCTAAGTATTTAAGGCAACTTCTCAATGAATTTGGAGATCTTAAACTCAGTTTAGCTGCTTATAATGCAGGCCCGGAAGCGGTAAGACGGTACAGAGGTATTCCTCCATATCCTGAAACTATCAATTATGTG
>CALLJI010000203.1 GCA_938091475.1 uncultured Caldimicrobium sp.
CAGTTTTGATTTTAGACATAAAGTAGTCCAATTTTGTTGTCTCTCATAGGGCTTATTTAGAGAAAGAAAGGGCTTTGAAATTGAAGGATTTTAAGACCCGCGTAGAGAGGGATGAAATTTTTCAGGGAGTAATAAAAAAGGTGGTTCCAGGCGGTTATTTAGTTGAGATAGAGGGGTTTTTGACGGGTTATCTGCCCTTTTCAGAGGTGACAAGGAGGCGCGTGAAGAATTTGGAAACTTTTTTAGCTGAAGGTGATAGCCTCAGGGTGAAGGTGATTGAATGGGATCCTGAAAAAGAAAAACTAAGAGTGAGTGCCAAGGTGCTTGAGCCTGATCCTTGGGAGAGAGCAGAAGAACTCTACACCCTCGACCAACGGGTAAGAGGAAGAATTACTAAGATTGGAAATTTTGGAGCCTTTGTGGAGATAGAGCCAGGGCTTGAAGGGCTCTTACCTGTAAGTGAAATTTCTTGGAAAAGAGGTGTGAAACCTCAGGATCTCCTCAGGGAAGAGGATTTTATTGAAGGAGTAATCATTGATTTTAACCCTGCCCAAAAGAAAATGGTATTAAGTTTAAAAAGATTAGAAGAGAGCCCTTGGGAGAGTTTTACGAAAACACTAAAAGTAGGAGATATAGTTTCTGGAAAAATAAAAACCATAACTGATTTTGGTCTTTTTATAGAACTTGTAGAAGGGGTTGAAGGTTTCATTCATATTTCTCAAATTTCTTGGGAACCCCTGGATAACTTGAATGAACTGTTTAAGATGGGAGATGAGGTGACAGCAAAGGTATTAGAAATAGATTCTGAAAGGAAAAAGCTTATTTTGAGTATTAAGGATCTTCAAGAGGACCCTTGGAAGGAGTTTTCTACAAAGTATAAAATTGGAGATATTATTGAGGGAGAGATAATTAGAGAAATTTCAGGGAAGGGTTATTTAATTAGAATAAAGGAGGGAGTGAGAGGTTTTATTCCTCAAAGGGAGATTCCTGAAGGGTTGAGGAAAAGTAAGAGGGAAGAGCTGGTGGGAACTAAATTAACAGGTAAAATCATTCTCTTTGAGCCAGAAAGGAAAAGATTATGGATTTCTCCCAAGAGTTATTTTGAGGAAATGGAAAAGAGGGAAGTAGAGGAGTTTTTGAAGAAGGAAGAAGAGAAAAAGATAAGCTTAGGTAAACTTTTAAAGAAAAGCGGTGCCCTAAAGGAAGAATAGATGAAGAGACCGTGGTTAGTCTATGGGCTTGCCTTTTTAGGTGGCATAATCCTCTTTATTTTTATTTTAGGTTTGATAAGCACTTTAGCCATAATTTTCTTTGAAAATAGAGGTATAGGGGGACCTAAAATTGCTGTGCTTGAAGTAAATGGAGTAATTCTTGAAAGTGAGCCCTATCTATCAGCTATTAGAGAAATTCACGAGAGAAAGGATATAAAGACAGTAGTTTTAAGAATCAATTCACCGGGAGGGGCTGTTTCAGCCTGTCAAGAAATTTACGAAGAACTGAAAAGCTTGAGAAAATCAAAACCGCTTATAGTCTCTATGAGTGGGGTCTCCGCTTCAGGAGGTCTATACATAGCTATGGCTGGAGAGAGAATATTTGTTAATCCAGGTACTATAACTGGTAGCATCGGTGTTATGATCCAATTACCCAATTTAGAAAAATTAATGGAAAAAATTGGTATCTCAACTGAGGTCATAAAAAGTGGTGAATTTAAGGATACCGGTTCATCTTTTAGAAAACTCTCTTCAAAGGAACGAGAATACTTACAAAGGGTAGTTAATAGTTTGCACGAACAATTTGTCAAAGTGGTGGCAGAGGAAAGAAATATCCCTTTAGAAAAAGTTAAGGCTATAGCAGATGGCAGGGTATATACAGGCGAAGAGGCGGTGAAATTGAAATTAGCCGATGAGTTGGGTAATTTTCATAAAGCTGTTGAGTTAGCAAAAAAGAGAGCATCTCTCAAAGAGGCTGTTCTCCTTTACTACCCTGAAAGAAAGGGTTTTCTTAAAAAGTTAGTTGAGGGAAAATTAGCTCTAAAAGCAGAAGAGATTTTAGATCCCCTAAGTTTAAGAGCACTCTTTCTTTATAGACCTTAAAGGATCTCTCTATGACCAAAAGAGACCTTTCTCAAGGCTTGCAATCTTTTTTTTCAGAAATAAATGAAAGGGACCTTGAGTTTATAGTGGAGAATTTTTTTGATATTCTGAAGTCAGCCTTATTAGAGGGGAGAAAGATTGAACTTAGAGGTTTTGGGAGATTTGAAATTTCAAAGGCAAAACCGTATTTATTTACTAATCCCAAAAATCAACAAAAATATTATTTAAAAGATAAAGTCAGAGCTGTTTTTAGATTAGGTAAAGAATTTAAGGAAAGATTGAATGCCCCCTTCTTAGCAGGCTTAGATATAGGAACTCAAACTATGAGACTTCTTTTAGGAAAATATTATGCGGGAGAAGTTTATTTTTTGAAAAGTTTTAGGGAAAATGTGCGTTTAGGTGAAGGCTTGGGAATAGATGGTAATATTTCTTCTCAAGCCAGAAAGCGAGCTCTTGAGGTTTTAGAGAAGTTTAAGAAAATCTTAGAAAAATATCAAGTAAAGAGCTATTATGCTATTGGGACTGCGGTGTTTAGAAAAGCCAAAAATGCAGAGGAGGTTTTAGAGGAAATCAAGAGTAAGACTCAGCTTGAAATAGAGATTTTACCACCAGAGAAAGAG
>CALLJI010000204.1 GCA_938091475.1 uncultured Caldimicrobium sp.
GAAACTATTATGAAAACCCGTATGCAACCCATTGCAGTAGTTTTTAATAAATTCCCAAGAATTGTAAGAGATTTAGCCAAGGCCCTAAATAAAAAGGTTAATTTATATATCGAGGGAGCAGAGACGGAATTAGATCGCTCTATTATTGAGGCCATAAAAGATCCTTTAACACATCTTGTGAGAAATTCTATTGATCATGGAATTGAGCAACCAGAAATAAGAACCCAGGTAGGTAAATCTCCAGAAGGTAATTTATATCTTAGAGCTTATCACGAGGGCGGACAAGTAATTATTGAAATAGAAGATGATGGTAAAGGAATTGATTTGGAAAAGATTAAAAGAAAAGCTATTGAGAGGGGATTAATAACAGAGGAGGAGGCAAAAAGGCTCACAGATAAAGAGATCCTCTCCTTTATTTTTAAATCTGGTTTTTCCACGGCAGAAAAGGTTACTCAAGTATCTGGTCGTGGTGTGGGAATGGATGTGGTAAAAACTAATATTGAAAAACTGGGTGGCTCTATTGAGATTAATACCTTGCTGGGTAAGGGGACTACAGTTAGAGTCAAAATACCTCTTACCTTAGCCATAATTCCCGCTTTAATTGTAACCTCTGGTGGACAGCGCTATGCTATACCACAAGTAAGTTTAAGAGAACTTGTAAGTATAGATGTAGAAAAGGATATCCTCAAATTAGGACAGACAGAATTTTATCGCTTAAGAGGAGAAATAATTCCAGTTCTCCGCTTATCAAAGGTATTAAATGGTGATCAGAGAAGTTCTTCAGAGAAAAATTTGGTGGTCTTAACAACTGGAGAGAAATTTATAGGGCTTTTAGTAGACTCAATCTACGATTCTGAGGAAATAGTGGTCAAACCCTTAGGAAAGTGGTTTAAAAACATTCCCCTATACAGCGGAGCAACCATTATGGGAGATGGGAAGTTAGCCCTTATTTTAGATGTAATCGGGTTAAGTCAATTAGTAGGCCTAAAGACGGAGGAAATTGAGCGCGCCTTAGAGGAAAAAGCAGAAAAAAGAGCCTTCGAGGAGACTCAATTTATTCTTATTTTCCAAGTTAGCGAGGATTACCTTGCTCTTCCTCTTGCCCTTATTTCAAGATTAGATAAGGTTAAAGCTGATGAAATTCAAATTGTGGGAGGAAAAGAAATTATTCTTTATAATAATCAAGTAGTTCCTATCATTCGTGTGGATAATTATCTTCCCCTTCAAGGAATGCCACCACAGGAGGAATATCATCTTCTATTTTTCAGAGAGAGAGATAAAATATGTGCCATCCTATGTTCAAAAATCGTAGACACTTTGGAAACTACCTTAGAAGTTAAGACAGATCTATATACTCAACCAGGTCTTCTTGGCTATAGGATCATTAACGATAAAACAGTGTTATTTCTTGATATTTATAAAATTATTGAGATGTATGATCCCGAGTGGTTTTTAGTTAAAGTAGAAGAGGAAAGCCCTGTACAAATCCTTTTAGCTGAGGATTCTCCTTTCTTTCAAAATATGATTTTTAATTATTTAACACAAGCAGGATACATAGTGGAGATTGCTGAGAATGGTGAGGTGGCTTTAAACAAGTTAAAAGCAGGGTTTAGCCCTGATGCTATCATAAGTGATATTGAAATGCCTGCAATGAATGGTTTTGAATTTATCAAAAATGTAAGAAGTCTTCCTGAATTAAGAGATATTCCAATCCTTGTCTTAACCTCTCTTACAGGGGAAGAGATAAAAAGAAAAGTCTTTGAACTTGGTGCAAATGCTTATGAGGTAAAATTAGAGAGAGAGAGAGTTTTAAAATCCCTTCAAGCTCTCCTGGAAAATAAAAGGGCAAAGGTAGCATAAAATATGCATACTAATTTTACCTCCTTAGAGGAGCTAAAGAAATTCTTTAGAAAAAAGGTGAAAGCCCTACATCCAGATAGGGGAGGAAATCCAGTTCAATATAGAGAATTTATTGAATGGTATCAAAAAATCTTAGCCAATTGGCACAGAGAGTCTCCTCAAAAAATTCGAAAGATCTCTTCCCTTCACACACCCAAAGGAAATTTTATTTATAAAATAGTTGAATTTTCCGTCAAAGAGTTAGCCTTAGCCTTACCTAAGGTTATAAAATTACCCATCCTTGAAGGGGTATGTTCCCATTGTCACGGCAAAGGGTTTATAAAGGGGAAAAGAGACGAAGTTTGCCATTTATGCCAGGGCAAAGGGGTTATAACATTTGAGCAAAATGGAAAAGAAAACCCTATAGAACTCAAATGCCCGGTATGTTCAGGAGAAGGGATCATTCACAAAGAGAGATGCCCCGTTTGTTTAGGGAAAGGAAAAACAAAAAAGGAAATTGAGGTAGAATTAAAAATACCTCCGGGTGTTAGGGACGGAGATATCCTACATATTACCGGTGAGACCTTTTCTACAGCATGGGATTTCTACATTGAAGTATATCAAAGCCCAGATCCGCTTTATAAATTGGAAAAGGATACCCTTATTTATGAATTGGAAATTTCCTTTTTAGATGTTCTTTTAAAAGAAAGCATAACTATTGAAACTCTCGAGGGAAAGGAAGAAATACCTACTGCTCTTATTAAAAAAGGAGGGCCTATTGTTTTTACTGGAAGAGGGCCTTATTTAGGTGAAGGAGATTTTTGGGAAAGAGGAGATTTAATTATAAACATTAGGATCCTTTTTCCAGAAAAATTATCCCCTGAGGCAAGAAAATACATAGAAAAGGTTAAAAAACTTATGGAGGTATAAGAGTATGGAAGAAAGAAGGCTTCCCACAAATAAGGAGGATAAACAGGGTATTTTATATAATAAAACCATACCTGTGGTGACCTTCAATTTAGGTAATTTTCTCTTTGGCTTTTATGCTGAAAAGGTGATGGAGATAAATAAAGACTTAGACATTACTCCTGTACCTTTAGCACCAATGTATATCTTGGGTATTATGAACTTAAGAGGGCAAATTATCACCGTGATTGATTTAGCTAAAAAAATTAACTTTAAATTTGAAAGTCACCCCAGGGTTAATCTTATTGTTCGTGGGCAAGACGAAGCCCTCGGTTTTTTGGTGGAGAAAATCAATGATATTTTAGAAATTCCTGAAAATAGATTAGAGGATCCCCCTGAAAAAATTGAAGGTTTTGATAAGAATTATATTGATAAAATCTATCAGCTTCCTGATAAGCTACTAACCATCTTAAGTGTGGATAAACTATTAGAGAACTAAGCTTAGGGTTCTGAAAAAATTCCAGCAAAATTGAGAAAAACTTTCCATTTATCCCTTTTATGTTTGGGAAATTCTTCTAAGATTAAAGCCTGCCAGCGAGGAGCCTTAGGAAGTTTAAGAAGTTTTAGACCAGCCTCTTCAGGGGTTTTATCTCCCTTTTTTAAATTACATTTTTTACAACAGAGCACCACATTTGACCAAACGGTTTTACCACCTCGACTTTTCGGTATTATATGATCAATCGTTCTCTCTTTGGGATTTTTAAGGATTTTTCCACAGTATTGGCAGGTAAATTTATCTCGGAGGAATAAATTCTGTCGAGAGAAGATCACCTCACTTTGGGGAAGAGATTCATAAAAGGGCAAATAGATAGCATCAGGGATGAGCAGGGTAACGGAGGGACTTCGAATAAATCTTCCCTCTGAACCATTTCCATTATGAAATTGGCTAATCTTTATCCAATCTTCAAAGGAGTGAGTAGTCCAATCAGGGGTAATAACTTTAGCGGTGCCTTTGACTAAATGGCAAATCGCTTTTTGCAAATTAGTAATTTGAACAGCCTGGTAATATTTGTTTAGCACTAAAACCTTCTCTTGAAGAAGATTTTGCCCCAAGACTTAACTCACCACCGGACAGGTCATAGTATGGTTTATAGCTGGTATACTCTGGAATTTTTCAAGCAAAAGCTTGGAAATATCTTCATAATTTGCCACTTCAATTTCTACAATGACATCATAGGGCCCCATAATCACATCTAAGCGTTTGACTTCCTCTATTTGCTTTAACTCCTCAACCACCCTTTG
>CALLJI010000205.1 GCA_938091475.1 uncultured Caldimicrobium sp.
TTTTTTATTTTCCTCTTACCTGCACTTTATATAAATGAATTAGGCTATGGGATACTTTGGTTTTGTAAATATATTTGTCCAGCAGGAACTTTTGAAGCTGGCTATCTTAATCTTATTTTGAAGCCAGCCTTAATGGAAAAGGTGGGCTTAATCTTTCTCCTCAAGAGTTTAATTTTCTTAGGAGTTGCACTACTTTGTGTCATAGAGCTTCGCTTTTTTTGTAAAAACCTTTGTCCCTTGGGAGTTATCTATGGAGTTTTTAATAAAATTGGGCTTTTCCGCCTGAGCTGGACTAAGGAGAATTGTAATCTTTGCACGGTATGTGAAAAGGTATGTCCTATGGGGCTATCTATTCCAGCAGATCTGAACTCCCTTGAATGCATAAGATGTCTAAATTGTCTAAGTGCTTGTCCAAGCAAAGCTATAAAATTAGAAAAATCTTTAAGCTATCTCCCTGAAAGATACTCTATCCAATATACAATAGGGGAGCTGAGAAATGCAAAGAATAGATAGGGGAAAAGAGGAATTAAGAAAAGTTAAAATCCATTTAGATTTTTTAAAAAATCCTTTAAGTTCTGTGCTAATTGAAGTAGGAAATACAATGGTGCTATGTACGGTGAGTTTAGAAGAAAAAGTGCCTCCCTTTTTAAAAGGCACAGGTACAGGTTGGGTAACTGCTGAATATGCCTTTTTACCCGGAGCTACTACGGAGAGGACAACCAGAGAGACTCAAGGTAGAAAGGGAAGATCTCAGGAAATTCAGAGACTCATTGGACGAGTTTTAAGAGCTGTAGTAGATTTATCCAAGATTGGAGAAAGGACCTTTTGGGTAGACTGTGATGTTCTGAATGCTGATGGTGGTACAAGATGCGCCTCAGTCACGGGTGCTTTTGTAGCTTTGAAAAGAGCCTTTCAAAAGCTTATAGAAAAGGGCCTTCTTACAGAAGATCCTACCCTTGAATATGTAGCGGGAGTAAGTGTAGGGAAAATCGGAGAAGAATTTTACCTCGACTTGAATTACGAAGAGGATCTCTTAGCAGAAGTAGATGCAAATTTCTTTTTAACTGAGAGTGGAAGAATTGCAGAAATTCAAGCAGGGGCTGAGAAAAACCCTTTTACCTGGGAGGATTTTCTTCAAATGAAAATCTTAGCTGAGAAGGGCATAAGAGAATTAATTCAAAAGCAAAAGGAGGTCCTAAGTGAATAAAACACTTCTTATTGCTACCACAAATCAAGGCAAAGTTAGAGAAATTAGTGAGGAGTTAAAAGACATTGATTTAGAGATTAAAACTCTCAAAGACTATCCAGAGATCCTTCCACCTGAGGAGACGGGCAATACCTTTTTTGAAAATGCCCTCTTGAAGGCCAAGTATTATGCTGAAAAAACTGGCTTATTAACCTTAGCAGATGACTCGGGATTAGAAGTTGAAGCTTTGGATGGTAAACCAGGCATTTATTCCTCTCGCTTTGCTGGAGAGATGGCAAGTGATGAAGAAAACATTAAAAAACTCTTGGAGCTTATGAAAGATATTCCAGAACACAAAAGAGAGGCTCAGTTTATTTGCGTAATGGTTTGCTACCATCCCTCAGGGAAATATATCTATAGTGAGGGCATTTGGGAAGGGAAAATTGCCCAATCTCCCCGAGGAGACAGGGGATTTGGTTATGATCCAGTCTTTTTAGTCAAGGAATTGAATTATCAAAAAACCGCTGCAGAACTTGAGATGGAAATAAAAAATAAACTTAGCCATAGAGGAAAAGCCTTAAAAGCCCTAAAAGAAAAACTGCCAGAATTCCTAAAAACACTATGAGCTTATCTACTATACCCCTTTTTAGCCATTATCAAATCTCAGGTTATTTTTCTCATAAAATACCAAAAAAGGATCTATTCAAATTTTTCCCAGAAGTCTTTTTCCCAAAACAAATTCATTCAGACAAAATCCTTGAAATAGATGCACCTCTTTTGCCTCTTAGTAAAGAGGGAGATGCAGTGGTATCAACCCTTAAGGGGTATAAAATTGGGGTGCAAAGTGCCGACTGTTTGCCCATCCTGATTGCTCACAAGGGAAGAGAAATCATAGCAGCAGTGCATGCTGGATGGCGAGGAACTTTACAAGGCATAGTTTACAAAACCCTAAAATACATCCTCCATAAAGGATTTAACCCAAAGGACTTGCTCTTAGCTATTGGTCCTCATATTCAAGTCTCCTGTTATGAAGTAGGAGATACCATCCTTCACCTCTTAGAAAGAGACTTTAGAAAACCTCCCTATCTTCTCTCAAAAAATGGGCATTATTATCTTAATTTAGCACAAATGAACTTGTTTCAAGCCCTGGAAGCAAAGATCCCAAGAGAAAACCTCTTGGTCTCCAAGGAATGTACCTGCTGTTTAAGCCAAAAATATCATAGCTATAGGAGAGAGAAAAATTTAAACTATACGCAGGTAGCTCTAATTCAGATTTAAACAATGTATTTCCTTTATACCCTTTTATACGCTCTGGCTTTATTTTTTTTATTTCCAAGGGAATACTTAAAGAGAAAAAAAGGGCAAAGAAGGCAGTGGTTAAAAGAAAAATTTGCTTGGATAGAAAAACCTCAATTTGAGAAAAAGGCACCAGTTCTTTGGATACACGCAGTTTCGGTAGGTGAGGTCTTAGCAATTTCTTCCCTAATCAAAGCTCTCTCCCAGCACTACAATATAGTTTTAACAACGATCACTGATACTGGGAAAGAAGTAGCCAGTAAAACCTTTCAAGAGCCCTCTATAAAAATCTTATACTTACCCTTTGATTTCAGGAGCCTTATCAAAAGGTTTCTCCATAAAATTGAAGCTAAAGCACTTTTTTTAACTGAGACAGAACTTTGGCCAAATTTAATTCTTGAAGCTTCCTCCTCTATTCCTGTTGCCTTGATTAATGGGAGAGTTAGCGAAAAATCCTTCAAGAGATATAAGATGATTAAATTTTTTATTAAACCCCTTTTGGAAAGAATGAGTTTTTTGGCGGTACAAGAGGATCTCTATGCAGAGAGATTGGAAAAATTAGGAGCTCCTTCCGAAAAAATAAAGGTAGTAGGGAATCTAAAATTTGATCTTCAAGTAAAAGAAATAGAATTTCCTGAACTTGCTCATCTCAACAGACCAATTCTTATTGCAGGAAGTACGCATCCTTCCGAAGAAGAAATTATTTTAAAGGCTTTTCAAGAGACTATTTCAAAGGGTACTCTAATTTTTGTCCCACGCCATCCAGAGAGATTTGATGAAGTAGAGAAGCTTCTTCTGTCCTTAAAGAAAAGAGAAGATTTAGTTTTAAGATATAGCCAACTTAAAAGAGCCCTACCCTCCTTTGAAGCTCAAAGATGTCTTTTACTTTTTGATGAAATGGGAAAATTATCTGCACTTTACAGAATCTGTGACTTAGCCATTATTGGGGGAAGCTTTATTCCCCATGGAGGACAAAATCCTTTAGAGGCACTTTACTGGAAAAAGCCGGTGATAACAGGTCCTCATATGGAAAATTTTCCCTTTGTGAAAGAATTTGTATCTTCTTACGGCATACTTCAGGTAACTCCAGAAAAGTTAGCCTCTGCTCTGAGAGAACTCATAGAGAAGCCCCAAAAAGCAAAACTTTTAGCTGAAAATGGGCACAACCTCTTGTTTACGAAAAGAGGGGCTTTAGAAAAAACTTTAAGGCTTATAAGAGAACTTATTGCTCTATAAAGAGTTATTTACCTACTTTAGGCTTTTTGGGTAAGTATTCTAATCTGGGATTAAAAAGCGCAGAAAAGAGGTTTCTCTTCAAAAGAGGCTCTTTAGAAAAGATATTTTCCTTTAAAAAATCATTCCAAAACTTTCTTTTAGTTTCTCCTGAAAAGGGACAGGGATTCTCTAAAATTTGCCATTTTTCCTTTGCTACAAAGCGCGATATTATGTCTTTTTCTACAAAATAGAGAGGGCGAATTATATAGAGGGTACCTTTAAACATCTCTTGCTTAGGTAAAATAGTTGAGAGCTCTCCATTGTAGAACATATTCATAAAAAAAGTAGTAATCACATCGTCTTTATGATGACCAAAGGCAATTTTTTGTATGTTTAAATCCTTAGCTAAATTAAAAAAATATTTTCTTCTATTCCAAGAGCAGACAAAACAAGGGGCAGCTTTACCAGAGTCATAAGCTTCAATGGCAAGCTCTCCTGCGGTAATTTTATCAAAAAGAAATTGTATCTCTCTTTCTTCACAAAATCTTTTTAGATAATCCACCTTTTCCTTATAATCTCTTTCATCTTTAGGAAATCCCATATCCAAATGAAGGGCATAGAGGTGTAACCTTTTGTTATAATAATAGCGCCATTGAGAAAGAAAATGAGTTAAAACCAAGCTATCCTCTCCTCCAGAGAGGGCAATTAAAACTCTGTCCTCCTCTTCCAGAAGAGTATAACCAAATATAGCCTTACCTATCAGTTTTTTAATCCTTTGGGCTAAATTCATA
>CALLJI010000206.1 GCA_938091475.1 uncultured Caldimicrobium sp.
AACGGTGATCTGAAGATAAGTTTTAGTTGCATCAAGAGAGGCTATCTCGCAAGGAAGAGTTCTACCTTCCTTTAAATCCACCCCTTTTTCAAGCTCAATTTTATCTTCTTCTTTAAGGGGCTTATCAATTTTTACTTCATAAACCTTGGGTATTTTCCATCTGGGATGGGTCAATCTGTGAGCTAATTCTCCATCATTGGTTAATAAAATTAAGCCCTCAGCATCCTTATCCAGTCTACCTGCAGGAAAAATTTTTTTGAATCCCGGTAAATCTGTGGGTAAAAGATCAAGGACCGTTCTTTCCTTATCTTTAGTAGAAGTAATAATTCCCTTAGGTTTATAGAGCTTATAATAAAAAAAATTTTTTGGTTCTATGAGGCTCTCTTCGTAGTATATTTCATCAGAAAGTGGATTTATTTTGTACTCAGGAGAGGTAACTATTTTTCCATTGACCTTGACTTTACCACTTCTAATCAAAGAGAGGACCTCTCTTCTTGAGCCAAGACCAGCCAAACTAAGAAACCTATCTAATCTCATCTTTACTTACAATCAGCCCAAGACTTTCCAAAGGAGGTATTTACTTTTATGGGAACTTTGAGTTTATAATCAAGGTTAAGATAGGGGAAGGGATTTTCCATTACAGTCTTTGCAATCTCAGTAACTTTCTCTACCTCTTCAAAAGGTGCTTCTATGAGAAGCTCATCATGGACTTGCAGAATCAACTTGCTTTTTAAGCCTTTTTCTTCCAAAGTTTCTGCCAAGACAACCATAGCTGCTTTAATTAAATCTGCAGCAGTGCCCTGAATAGGGGTATTAACAGCGATTCTTTTACCAAGTTCTCTTATATTTTTGTTTGAGCTTAAAATTTCTGGTATATATCTTTTCCTTCCCACTAAGGTTTGGACAAATCCATAGGATTTAGCAAATTCAATGGTTTGATCTATGTAGTTTTTGACCCTGGGATAACGTTTGAAATACCTTTGGATAAAACTTTCTGCAGAGGCTGGATCAATTTTTAATTCCTTACTTAATCCATAAGGGCTCATACCATAGGCAATACCAAAATTGATCACCTTGGCGACTCGTCTCATCTCAGGGGTAACCTTTTCTGGAGAGACTCCAAAAATCTCACAAGCAGTATAACTATGAATATCTTCTCCTCTTTCAAAGGCAGAAAGTAAATTTTCGTCTTCAGAAAAATGCGTAAGTATTCTCAGTTCAATTTGAGAATAATCTAAACTTAGAATATAATAGCCTTCTTCAGCTATTATTGCTCTTCTTATGGCAAGGCCTTCTTCTCCTTTTATGGGTATGTTCTGAAGATTTGGTTTTTGTGAAGTTATTCTCCCTGTGGCAGTTGCTGTCTGCATAAATTCCGTATGGAGGCGAGAGGTCTTAGGAGTTACTTCTTTCAAAAATACCTCAAGATAGGTACTGATTAGTTTGTATAGGGATCTATATTGTAATAGAAGGGGAACTATAGGATGAAGAGAATAGAGTTCTTCTAAAACCTCTGCATCCGTGGAAGGATGAGCACTTTTTTGGGTCTTTTTTACCTTGGGAAGATTAAGCTTTTCAAAGAGAATATAGGCCACTTCTTGGCTTGAACGGGGATTAAAGGGCTTGCCAGCTATGGCATAAAGTTGCTCTTCTATTTGCTTAAGTCTCTGGAGATAATTAGCCTTAAGTTCTCTTACATAATCAACATCTATTTTAACTCCCTTTTTTTCCATTGAATAAAGTACATAGCTCAGGGGAGTTTCAACCTTAGAGAGCCAAAGGCTTAGTCCTTCTTCTTTGAGTTTTTCCTTTAATAACTCTCCTAACTGGTATAAAACAAGGGACTTTAAACAGGGATCTGCAGACTTTTCAGGAAGGGTTTTATCTAAATATTCAAAAGCTACAGAGGAAAGCTCATAATTTTTAGCGGTAGGATTTAGTAAATAAGCAGAAAGCTTTGCATCAAAAACTTGTGCCAGCTTAACCCCAACCTGAGAAAGAAAATTTTTATAATCCCAAACCGTAACCTCTAAGTTTTTTAATGCATCAGGGAAAGTTTTTTCATAAGTTAAATGATGGCAAAGAGGAGGCTTAAAGACTAAATAGAAGTTATGTTTCTGCCAATGAAATAGCTCTGTGCCTTCCCTCTCACAAAGAAGGGTAATCTCTCGGGGTTTTTCTCTCTGCAAAAGATCCCTTAGCTCTTGAAGGGTAATTTCTACTTTAGATATCTTCTCCTCTTTCTCTTCCGGAAAAGAAAACTCCTTAAGAAACTTTTTGAATTCAAGAGATTTGAAAAGAGCTTTTAATTCCTTATAATTTGGTTCTTTTCTAGAATAAAAACTTAGTTCATAGGATGGCAAGGGTGCATCTGTTCTGAGTCGCATAAGTTCAATATTTTGAAAAACTCTTTCCTTATACTCTATGAGCTTGTTTTTTAGTTTTTGGTCTGAAATTTGGGCTAAGTTTTCATAGAGATTAGTAAGGCTTTTGAATTTTTGTATTAGCTCTTTGGCTGTTTTCTCACCAATACTCGGGACGCCTTTTATATTGTCTGAGGGATCTCCTGCTAAGGCTCTAAAATCTGGAAAGGAAGAAGGCAAAAAATTGTATTTCTTTAGGAAGGTGTTTAAATCCGTAATAGTCTCTCTTAATGGGTCATATGCCCAGACTTTCTCATCTATGAGGTAGAGCAAATCTTTATCCGGTGCAATCATCACTACAGGAAGGTCAAAAGTTTTGATAAAAGTAGCTATGAGATCATCTGCTTCATACCCCTCTGCTGAAACTACTGGGATGCCTAAAGCATAGATAATTTTTTTTATATAGGGTATTTGAATTTTTAGGTCATCTGGCATACCTGGTCTGGTTGCTTTATACTCCTCATAATGGAGATGTCTAAAAGTAGGACCTTTTTCATCCATAAACCAAACTATAATTTTAGGATCCCCTTCTCTTAGGATCTTGAGAAGCATCTGGGTAGTTCCAAATATAGCTTTTGTAGGAAAGCCCTTTGAAGTAGCTAAATATCCGGGGATAGCAAAATAGGCACGATACATAAAGGAGCTCCCATCAATTAAGAGAGCTCTTTCCTGAAGATTAGACTTAGGAAGAGGCATCTTCTTCTAAGGACCTAAGATGTTCTTCAAGAAGTTTGGTTTGTTCAATGGCACCCATTCCTTTGAAAATCTTTAAGGCAAGGCTGTAAGCTTCTTTAGCTGTATCTTTTTTTCCAAGGCGAAGATATACATCTCCAATACCTACCAAAGCCCTTCCAGCCCTGTGTGGATCTTTACACCTCTCAGCAATTTCAAGTATCCTATAAAGATAGGGTAGCATTTTTTCATAAGCCCCTTGTTCTTTATAGGCAAAGACAATTTTTTCTGCTATAATAGAAGTACTTATTTCATCTTCAAAATTTTCACAGATGTCTAAGCAGGCTTTATAAGCTTTTAAGGCTTGGTCAAACTTTTGACGGAGGTGATAAATATCTCCTATTTTTTCTAAAATATTAGCCATTTCCTTTAATCTACCCAGGTCTTTAAAAATCTCTAAAGCTTCTTCATAATAGGCAAGGGCATCTAAGGTATTTCCCTTAAGCCAAGCAGTATGGGCTTTTTCAGCAAGATGAAAGGCTTCTTTGAGTTGCTCTAATTCTTTTACTTCCTCTTCCATTTTTAGCTCCCTTCTATTTTTCGGGTATAATCCTCCCAAAGTTTGGGTAAAGAAATATTTACATAATCTCCCTTTTCGTAATCAAAAAGTGTGACTTCTATAGGATGTAGATGTTCTTTATAGGAGAGTAATTCTTTTCCCTGAAGATGGGTAAAGATATGAATTATTAAAGCCTGTGCCAAAGGAGAGACCTTTGGAAAGAGTGTTACAAGCCTAAGATAGGGTCCCCTTTTAATTATTTGGGGCGATTTTTCTGAAATTCTGAGAAGGGCATAGAGAGTGGAGATAAGATACTCTGGGTAAGCTAAGAAGCCAAATAGATTATTTACAAAAATTTCATAGCGGCTCCCTGTTTCTCTAATAATTTCTCCTAAAGCCTCTAAAGCTCCCCAAGCTGAAGCCGCTGAATCAGCACTTGCATATAGAAGTCTCTTCACGAGGTCGAGGATCTTTTCAGGAGAGGTGCGAGCTAAAAACCCACAAGCCATTCCCATTAGAAGAGAAGCCTTTTTCCTTATAACCTCCGTAGGATGATACAAAAGTTTTTGTAGTTCAGCGAGATTTAAAGGCTCCCCCATTAGATAGAAAAGAATTTCCTTCCAATTCTCAGTTTGTATCAATTTTTCTAATTCTTTTCTTGATAAGCGCTTTTTAAATTCCTCTTTCAAA